>DASUVL010000022.1:0-2220 GCA_036379015.1 Niastella sp. | reverse complement strand
TTACTTTGCAGGGCTATTGTACGGGCGCCTTCATCGGTATTTGATGGACCATAGTTAAAGATTGCGATGCCGGCTGCTGTAAAACTACCGCTACGATTAACAATAGCACCCGTTGCATTAAATGCCGGGTCCAGCGCACCGCTTGTGGTTAAACGAATAGTGGCTACATCATAGTTTGAGAAAGAAACACCTTTGCTCATTCCGGCCATCAATATTTTGCCATCGGGCTGAAGAATAAGCTTATAAACTTCGTCTGTAGACCCTACGCCATTATTACCTAAATCCAAATTAGCTATACCGCCGGTGCCAAAATTACCGGGGGTAGCATCCAGCGATCCATCTGTATTATAACGTACTACCGCAACGTCTGAGTTGGTAACACTAGCATTGCTCATACCGCCAACAACTATTTTTTGATCGGTTGATTGTATCGCCACGCTATAAGCTTCATCATCACCATTAATAGATGTAGTTACCATGCCAGTGCCGCCGCCAAATGCGCCAACGCCGGTTTCAAGAATACCATTGGAAGAATAGCGAACTACGGTAAAGTCATTGCCATTGGCTCCCATATTGCTAAATCCTGCCAATATAATTTTTCCATCGGCTTGAACGGCTATGCTACGGGCTTCGTCTCTTGCAGAACCAACTGGAGTAAGTATCCAACCATTTCCCTGGGGGCCAAAGGTTGTTATGGGGTCACCATCTTCATCCAACTTCACCAACGCGATATCAAAGGTAGAGTTGGCTGGATTCCAGGCATAACCGGCTGCCAGGATAGTGTTATCGCTTAATATCTTTACTGCATAAGCAATAGCGTCGTCGTTTGAATTCCTGACCTTAACAACACCACTGGTACCAAAATTGGGATCCAATGTGCCATCAGGCATATAGCGTAATAATGTGAACCACTTATCTGTATTAAAGGCGGCCACTATAATCCGTCCATCGCTGTGGGTAGCTATTGCCTGCCCATAATCATCAGCAGCATCCAGTGGATTTATTACATATCCGGTCGGGTTGTTAAAACCGGTGGTCTCCAGGGCTCCAACCTGGGCGCTCAGATACAGGCATAGCAATAAACTTGTGAGAGTAGAAGTAACCTTCTTCATAAATATATATTAGCATTAAGAATTTAGCACACCAAGGACATAGTAATTGGAGATGTGTAATTCAAAGGAATGTGGGTGTAGCAATAACAAAAAGGAAGGAACATCAGAACCTGTCAACTCAAGGTATAATGGTTACATTCAACTGGTTTGTTGTTGGAGATTGGAGCCTTAAATGATGAGAAATTCAAAGGAATTGTGGCGCTATATTAGAAAGAAAAATCCAAACCAGGAAGTGTTGCCGGATTTTTAATTCTTAATGCGGCAAAAGTAATGTATAAATGACCAATATTCAATGCTCAAATTATCCCCATAAGGATTTTTGGACTATGATATGATTTATAATCTTAATGCTAAACACATTGTCTACTACAAGTATATAGATGTGCCACAACTTTGAAGTGTGGCACATCTAACGAAAAATAATGTATGCTGTTTTTTTGCTATACTAAAAATAATTTGAGCGGTGGGGGATTGTATAAGTTTGATACTACCTTTATACAACTATGAATCGTCCGTCCCGTCCCGATTTATCGGGACGGGATGGTAATATCCCCGTCCGACCGGTCATCCGGGCGGGCATCTGGCCAAAAAAAAATAATACTTACAGATGAAAAATAGCTTTGCTTTCTTTTGGATACCTTTTGTGGTAGCATTGGCTGGTTTCTTCCTGCGGGCCTGTCATTAAAAAAGCTGAACGCCCTGCTTCGCTGAAGCTTCGCGAAGGCGAGCAAAACGCTCAACGCTTAACGCGATTTCATTCGCCTTACGTTCCGAGTTATGTCCTTTTGCGTTCTGCGTTCTGCGTTGCGCGTTCTGCGTTTGTGCAAAAAAAATCGCCCCTGTTTTTGTTTACAGGAAGCGATTGTACATATGGAACTATTATTAAAATCCTTTTTTCTTCTCTTGCGCTTTTTGCATTGGTGTAATGCCTGTAGATTGGCCGCGTTGTTGTTGTTGCTTTTGTTTATATATGGCAAACTTTGAAGGCGCCGGCATAGTACCCCAGTTATTGTTTGTTTCGTCAATATCGGCGGTTTCGCGTAAGGGGTCCAATTTCAACGAAACCACTTCCTTGTCTTTCATAAACGATTTGATAACATTCTTTTCA
>DASUVL010000021.1:0-3400 GCA_036379015.1 Niastella sp. | reverse complement strand
AATATAAGCTCACCTTCACATAATAGTTATTTACTATAATTAAAACAAAATAAAATGACCATTCAAACAGGAAACTGGAATGAGCAGAAGGCGAAACTAAAGAAACAATTTCCTGAACTTACTGATAAAGACCTGTTTTTTGAAATAGGCAGGAAAAACGATATGTTGGCTAATCTTCCCGTTAAGCTGGGAAAATCCCAGGAAGAGTTCCTTAAGATTGTTGAGACCCTTTAACCTTTAACGGGACTACCCTACAAACCACTGCCGCGTTTTTTGACCCTGGCGGTGGTTTTTCTTATAGGACCTGTTCTGATCTTCATTTTTTCCTCACTGTTTTATCCATTTCAGCTGCAAGTATATTTGAAAAAGTATTTGTCCTTTTGAGGTGATCATTCAAATAACTAATTGTCAATTTTGTAATGATATTATAAAGCCCGTTATCCTTACAGTTGCCGGAAGTTTTAACAACGAAAGGCAAATTACAAAAGTGGTAGTGTTCGGCTCCGTTAACTTTAAGCATTACATTGTTTTTAGAAAGCTTCTCATTAAAGTTGTAAACGGAGTCTTTTTTTGCACTATTTGATGAAGGAGGGTTTTGCTCAAAACGCAAATAGGGAATTGTAATGTTTTTAAAGTCTTTGCTATTGGTTATGCCATCAAAGTCATCATCTTCGGCTTTCGCACTTCCGTAATGATGAAACTCAGAACCATCTAAAGAAATTAAACAAGTGGCATTTGTAATTTTTCCTGCCAATAAAGCTCCTGCCATACCACCCCAACTGTAACCCATTACTCCAATTTTTGAGAAGTTGATGTTTTGAGCTTTTGATAAATAATTTAAAGAAAATGTAGCATCATACACCTGTTGCATTACATCCTCATATTTCATGGTCATTTCACCTGGAAAACGCCCGATTGAATTAATGGAGACCACAACAAACCCCTGCTTCGTCAACTCCTCAAATAATGTAAAATTCTCAAAACAACTACTTCCATAACTCGCCAGATAAACTACCAACGGGAATTTGCCTTTTGCAGGTTTTGCATTCTTAAAAGAGCCGGTCTTAAAATACAGCAGTTTGCTTGAGTCGGAACATTGGTTCATACCACAAAATGCCTTTGCCATTTCATTTACGGCGCCTTGGGCAGCTATGGTATCACGGTAATAACTTGGCCGGTTTACAAACAGGTTCAAAAATTCTTTATAGATCATCAGTGAATCTGTTTCAACCTTTTCGGCCGGATACCATATATCTATATCAACCGGGCGATAATATAAATCATAGGTAGTATCTGTTCCCGGTTTGTATTGCCTGGACCTATCTGTTGTATGAATCGTTTTATAACCGGCGTAATATTTCTCTTTATTTTCCTTTAACTGTGAGTAGCTTAGTATTGGCAGTAACAACAGGAATAAAAAGCGACAGGATGTGTGTGGCATAACGTTTCAGGAAATATTTCTGAAAAAATAACAAACATTTACGGCCACCCCTGTTAACACTTTCACAAAACATGTAGTTCCTTATAGGTCATGAGAGGTTGAAATACACCATATGGATTCAGCTATATGGCAGTAACAAGTAAACAGCATTAACTAAGTAGTAAGCTGATTTAGCCATCGGCTATACACGTAACCTTTTATCGTACCTTACCCCCAGGGTGTAATCAAAATATTAAAATGATCAAAAAAATACTCCTGCTCCTATTCATTATACCATCCGGCGTTGCTATTGGCCAGGAACTGAAAGTGACCACTAATTTTGAAAGTGGCTCAGCGCGTGTGCTGTTGCTCCACCAGCAAACCCAAACGATAAGAATCACACCGGCAGGTGATCCGAAACGGGGTATCCCTAACTGGTGGTATGTAAGAATTGATGGAATAAATACAGCCATTCCTCTTGTGCTGGAGGTAGAGGCGCGCGAGGACCTGATCCCGGATGAACTTACCGGTCAGGGCAAAAAGACGTCGCCGGGATTTACATGGCCCGCCCAGGCTGCGCTATCCTTCGATGGAAAATCATGGAAGCAAACGGCAGAAGGTCAAAAAATAAACAACAGGATGGTTTACCAGGTACAACCAGCTGCCGGCACTGTATGGCTGGCATGGGGCCCTCCTTTTACGCCAACCGACGCACTGAATTTTGTTAACCGCATCTCCCAAACCCATTCGTTTGCAAAAGCCTTTACCCTTGGCCGTTCGCTTGAGGGCAGGGAGGTGCCTGCATTGCAGATTGCAGAAGGCAGTAAACCCGCTAATCAGCGGCCAGCCGTTTGGATAAGCGCACGTCATCATGCATGGGAATGCGGCGGTTCATGGGTAGGTAAAGGCCTTGCAGAATGGCTGGTAAGTGATAATCAGCAGGCACAATGGCTCCGTCAACATGCTGAAATATTTGTGGTCCCTTTGCTCGATGTTGATCATGTAGCTACCGGGGATGGCGGAAAACACGCCGAGCCCCAGGACCACAACCTGGACTTTAGTGATAAACCGCATTGGCCGGAAGTAGCTGCCATGCAAAAGCGAATACTTGCCCTGGCTGCAGCGGGAAGGATGAATCTGTTTCTGGACCTCCATAATCCAGCGCCAGGGAACAAACAACAAACAGCTTACGTAATAGAAAAAGCGTATATGCCGGAAAAAGCCGATCCCCGAAAACTTCGCTTTGTTGAATTACTGACTAAAGAATTCGGTGGACTGAAACAAAACCCGGCGCGGCCGCCAGCAGAAAATCCAGCCTTATTTCATCGGGTAAGCGTTCCCTGGGTGTTAGAACATTCCAATGCAAACACAATAGCCTTTTGCATAGAAACTCCATGGAATACATCCTCTGGCACGCCGGAAGGGTACAGTATAGTGGGCCGCAAATTAGGAAGCGCCATTGAGAAGCTTTTACAAGAAGAAGAAAAACAACGATGAATTGTCCCCCGTTACGGCGAGTCTACCTATTGGAAATAAGAAATTAACTGGCGTTTATTTTATCAATCTTTTCAATCTTATCAATGTCGTTTTTATATTTTGTTTTTAGATCCAATACTTTCTCGTCAAAGTCCTCTTTGTCATAGTCATCTTTTTGAGTTCTTAAATAATATAATTCGTACTCAAAACCCTGGTCTAGCAATTCATCCCTCCAGCTTGGCTCAATCGAATATATTAGACGATAATCTATTTCAAATGCTTTTTTGTAAAATTGATGAGCAGTAAAATAACCTTTTTCCTTTTGGGCCAAATATTCAGCATAAACTAAATTCAGCAGCCCGTTATTGGGGTACTTTTCAACTAAAGTTTGCCAAAAGTCAAACTCTTCATCAAAGCCGAACCCACAATAATAACCATTTGAATAAGGCCCTCTAACTCCTTTATTTATAACTTCGACTGTTTCAGTTTCAATGATGTTCTCAT
>DASUVL010000020.1:0-10797 GCA_036379015.1 Niastella sp. | reverse complement strand
AGTGGCCAGGTCATCCCACAAGGGTGCTATCAATGGTCCATGACCGGTAATATCAAGCTCATTAGAAGAAAAGTAATCTGTTGCCACAGCACCCAGACTTAAAAAACCATTGGAACTAGCCTTGAATTGGGTATAGGTATTACACGCATAAGTAAATGTGAAACCAATATCCCGGACAGTGGACAGTTGATCATCAACATTAGCATTAATAATAGTTGTTGCGCCTGAATTTGCCGTATAAGTACCGGCAGACGCTGCAAATGTGTAGTTTAACTGAGCATGTGTTGCAAAACACA
Source organism: Niastella sp. (assembly GCA_036379015.1). Taxonomy (GTDB): domain Bacteria; phylum Bacteroidota; class Bacteroidia; order Chitinophagales; family Chitinophagaceae; genus Niastella. The sequence continues at coordinate 10,501 of DASUVL010000020.1, read as the reverse complement.
TGAATACGGTTGCAAGCAGTAAAATAACTTTACCGCGGTACGGATTGTTGAGGGTTCTCATTGATAAAGCTTAGTTAGGGTATTTGGGTATTGTTGAATACTAATGTAGAAAACATATATCCACAAACGAAGTTTTTTTCTGCTAATATAAATTTTGCTACCCTGCACAATTTATTATCATGAATAACCAGTTATCAACCTGCTCTTATACAATCATGGAATAATATTTTTTAATCCCCATATAACATAGAGAAGCCCTACTTAACCACCCTGTACACCGGGTATCGTAAATGCTCCGGTTCATAATACGGTGAGTTCCTGTATACAAAATCCAGTTGCGCTGAAGCACTTTTGGCAAATGCGGTATCCGTAGCCTTACGTTCTTCCAATTGCTTTTTTAAATCAGGATGCTCGTTGAGGTATTGTGCGGCAAGATCTTCAAACGCATACGGACTGTATCCTTCTTTGCGGCTCAGGATGGCATCAAAATAATTCCAGGCAAAATAGGAATCATCACCCTGCGGTTCCAGCACTTCTACCAAAAACCGGTTGGCAGGTTGATTGAGTGGAATGTAATAATCCCCTTTGCGAAAATAGATGGTTTGCTTTCGGTTACTCACCGTTACATCGGTGTTCATGTGGTGCATTTCATACTGACGGGGAAAGGTTTTGTAATCATCGATACGGTATATTTCCACTTCTATGCTGGTATCTTTAGCCAGCACCCGCATATTCACTTTATTGATCGTTAAAAGATCAATGATCTTCCACCAGCCCTGCGGAACAATATAAGCCACCGGTTTATTAATGGCCGTACGGGTAGCAAAGTAATTAAAGTACCGGATCTGTTTTTCGTACGGTTTATTGCGATCATAATACAAACGCGGCAGGCCTGATACGTCACTGGGCTTATGGCCTGCTTCATATCCTTTGAATAATACCTGGTCAACGCGGGTGGTATCAAGCTTCCAGCTAACAGGAAAACTGGTTTGGTTTATAACCGCCTGTTTGGTTTGCTGGCGCAACTGATGAATCATTGCACTGTTCTTAGCGGCAAAGGCAATTACCGTTTCCATAAACGCCTGGGTAGCCGCCACCCGTTGCGCATAAGGCTTTAGCATATGGGTTTCGGGTACAAAGGAAAAGGTGTGCCACAAAGAGGCATAACCGCTGCTGTACCGGGCGCCGTCAAAATAAGCCGTCATACCCGACTCGGGCGTGTTGCCGGCAAAATCAACATATGGCACCAGGTCATAGCCTTTTTCCTTCATGAGCTTATACAGGGCTGGTTCAAACTCTGTATGCAGGTAATTACCCATAACACCGCCCAACTTATTGTACTGCGAGGTCAGCAGGGTCATTATGTGCTGGTAATCGGCGCCGTTGCTTACATGATTATCTACAAATATATCGGGATCGCATTGGTGAAAGATAGCCGCAAAAGAGCGGGCTTCTTTAGAATCGCATTTAATAAAGTCCCGGTTCAGGTCGAGGTTCTGCGAATTACCGCGGGAGCCAAAACTGGCCGGTCCGTTTTGATCGGCGCGGTACCAGGGACTGCGGTTCAGGCAACCGCCGATATTGTAGACCGGTATAATAGCCAGTACCACATTATCGGGCAGTTTAATTTTGCGAACGGCTATATCACGCACCAGCAACATGCTGGCATCAATACCATCGGGTTCTCCGGGGTGAATACCATTATTGATCAGGATAATGCGTTTGTTCTTCCGGCGCAGGCTGTTCAGATCAAAATCAGCGTCGTTGGATACCAGTACCAGGTGTAGCGGGAAGCCGGCATCGGTAGGCCCCATGGATTGCATTTTTATGGCGGGAAAGCGTTCATCCATCATTTTCCACCAGGCAATGATCTCGCTGTAAGCGGGTGTTTCTTTGCCCTGTGTTTGTTCGAATTTGGTAAGAATGGATTGGCTGAAAAGGGATAGAGGGAATAAAACAAAAAGCAGAATTCTCATAGCGTGACTGTTGGAGCCTAAATATAGGAAAAGTTACCGGTTACCAGGTTCCCGTTGCCGGTAATTGGGCCTGGTACAAATGGGTATCAGATTGCAGGGGGATTGCCAGGGTATTGCCTGGGCATTGCCTTGAGGATTGCGTAAGTATTACCTTGCAGCCATGAGTTCCTGTAGGGTCTCCAGGCAATACCGGTACAATACCCAAGCCATTACCCTACCATCAGGCTACGATTAAGTTACCATTAGGCTACCACTGGCTGCCGGTTTCGGACCGTTAAGCCTTCACCATATTATAATAAAAAAACCTCCCGCGTGAACGGGAGGAAAAAACAAAAAAAATAATACGTTGAATTATTTCGCCAAAGTATTGATCTTGCGAGCCAGCTTACTTTTCAGGTTAGCGGCTTTATTCTTATGGATAATACCTCTTTTAGCTAATTTGTCGATCATAGAAGCTACGTCAATAAACTCTTTTGAAGCTTCAGGGCCACTCTTAATTTCTTTCAAATCACGGATGGCATTACGGGTAGTTTTACCGTAATACTTGTTTCTTTCACGCCTTTTGGCAGATTGACGCACGTCTTTTTTGGTAGCTTTATGATTTGCCATTTCGTTCCAATGTTTAAATCCGAAAAATTTCGGGGATGCAAAGGTAAGGATTTGCACCATAAAATGAAAAATAAAACACGAAAAATATTGAACCACCCTCTTCTAGTATGAAAAACAAGCTATTAACACTTCCTTTTTTCCACTATATTACTTTAGAAGTCCCGTCCCTTGCAGGTTTTAGCCGGCGCTAACCATAAATAGAAGCAAAAAACACAAAATCAGGTAAATTGGCTTTCGTTCCTACCTTTTTTGACCGATATTTGTACCCCGATTTTAAATAACTCATTACACTTAAGTTTCAATTGCATCCTCATGAAGGATTTTTCGTATATCACTAATTCCCACCCGGCCTTTATTGAAAACCTGTATCAGGATTTCTTACAAGACCCAAACAGTGTTGATCCCGACCTTAAAAAATTTTTTGAAGGGTTTGACTTTGCCGTGGGACAAGGCAAAAATGGGACAAACGGCACCTCAGTTTCAACCGAAACAACCGGCACAGGCGCAGGTAGCTTCGATTGGAAAAAAGAAGTAGGCGCCTATCGCCTCATTTTGGGTTACCGTAACAAAGGCCACCTGATCGCTAAAACCAACCCCATCCGCCAACGTAAAGACCGCGGCGCCAATTTAGACCTCGGGTTCTATGGTTTTACGGAGGCTGACCTCGATAAAACATTTCATGCCGGCAATATGATCGGGCTGGGTACTACTACCCTCCGTAATATTCTGCAACACATGCAGCAAACCTACGCAGCTCACGTAGGTATCGAATTCAAATACATCAGCGATCAGAAAAAGGTAGACTGGCTGACCAACGAAATGGAACGGAACTTTCCCAAGCCGTTACCCATCGAAAAGAAAAAACGGATCCTGGAAAAGCTCAACCAGGGTGTCATCTTCGAAAAGTTTCTCCATACTAAATATATAGGCCAGAAAAGGTTTTCGCTCGAAGGTGGTGAAACCACTATTGCGGCCCTTGATGCTATCATTTCTACCGGCGCAAATAGCGATGTGCAGGAAGTAGTGATCGGTATGGCCCACCGGGGTCGCCTGAATGTGCTGGCCAACATCATGGGGAAAACCTATGAGCAGATCTTCAGCGAATTTGAAGGTACGGCCAAGCTCGACCAAACCATGGGTAGCGGCGACGTAAAATACCACATGGGGTATGGCAGCGAAGTGCAAACAGCCGATGGGAAGACCGTTCACCTGAAACTGATGCCCAACCCATCGCACCTGGAAGCAGTTGACCCGGTTGTGGTTGGTTTTGCCAGGGCAAAAGCCGATGTGCTCTACAACAGCGATTTCGACAAAATATTACCGATACTTATACACGGCGACGCCTCTGTAGCCGGTCAGGGTGTTGTATACGAAGTGTTACAAATGAGCGACCTCGATGGTTACTATACCGGAGGCACCATTCACTTCGTGATCAATAACCAGATCGGATTTACTACTGATTTTGAAGACGCCCGCAGTTCTGATTACTGTACCTCACTGGCTGCCATGATACAGGCGCCGGTGCTGCATGTGAATGGCGATGATGCAGAAGCGGTTGTTAAATGCGCAGAGATCGCTACCCGCTACCGTCAGGAGTTTAATTCTGATGTATTCATTGACATGGTTTGTTACCGCCGTCATGGACACAACGAAGGCGACGATCCTAAATTTACCCAGCCTCAACTGTATGCGTTGATCGATAAGCACGCTAACCCACGTGAAGTATATGCTACGTATTTGCTAGAGAACGGGGAAGCAGATGCCAAAGACCTGGCTAAGGAAATGGAGAAGAAATTCTGGGCCGACTTACAGGAACGTCTTGATGGAGTGAAGCAGAATCCCCTGCCTTATCATTATCAACAGCCGGAACTGGCCTGGAAAAATTTGCGCAAAGCCACCGAAGAAGACTTTGACAAATCGCCGGTTACTGCTATCAATGAAGGGGATTTCAAAAAAGTGTTTGATGCGCTGATGAAATGGCCTGATGATTTTAAACCATTGAAAAAAGTGGAAAAGATCATCCAGGATAAAATAAAATTACACAACGAAGAAGGTAAAATTGACTGGGCTACTGGTGAATTGATGGCCTACGGCAGCCTGTTACTCGAAGGGAAGGATGTAAGAATGAGCGGACAGGATGTAAAACGTGGCACCTTCTCGCACCGCCATGCTGTTTTACGCGACGAAAATAACGACAAAGCATACAGCCGGTTGAGCAATATACCCGGCGCCAACGGTCAGTTCAGAATATATAATTCATTACTGAGCGAATATGGCGTACTGGGTTTTGAATACGGGTATGCAATGGCTAACCCCAACGCATTAGTATTGTGGGAAGCACAGTTTGGCGACTTCTGTAACGGAGCACAAACTATGATCGACCAGTTCATTTCGGCCGGCGAGCAAAAATGGAACCGCATGAACGGCGTCACCATGTTATTACCCCATGGTTATGAAGGACAGGGACCCGAGCACAGCAGCGCCCGCATGGAGCGTTTCCTGCAAATGTGCGCCGAACAAAATATGGTGGTAACCAATATTACAACCGCCGCCAACCTCTTCCACGCGTTGCGCCGCCAGGAAGCATGGGCTTTCCGCAAACCGCTGATCAACTTTGCCCCCAAAGCCAACCTGCGTCATGCCGGTACTTATTCACCTGTGCAGGATTTTATAAATGGCGGATTTAAAGAAGTGATCGATGATGTATACGCTGGTGAGGCTAACCAGGTACGGAAAGTATTATTCTGCAGCGGTAAAGTATATTTCGATCTCGCAGAACGTCAGCAAAAAGAAAATAAAAAAGATACCGCCATTGTACGGCTCGAACAATTATATCCTTTACCAACAAAACAGCTGGAAGAACTGTATCGCAAATACAGCAAAGCCACCTGGTTCTGGGTTCAGGAAGAGCCGCTGAACATGGGCGCTGCCTCCTTTTTGCAAATGAACCTGAAGAGCATCAACTATGGTGTCATCAGCCGCCAGCCGAGCGCTGCTACGGCTACCGGTTATGCCAAAGTACACGCCCAGGAACAAGCTGAAATTATAGACACTGCATTTTCGATATAGATCCACGATTGCTGTTGCGATTAAACACGATAAATAAGAAACGTTTTTTATGATAGATATAAAAGTTCCGACAGTTGGAGAATCCATTAGCGAGGTTACTTTATTAAAATGGACAAAAAACAGCGGAGATTATGTGGAACGTGATGAAGTGATCGCTGAACTGGAAAGCGAAAAAGCCACTTTTGAAGTAAATGCCGAACAGGCAGGCACCCTGAAACAATCGGCCCAGGAAGGCGATACCCTGAAGATTGGTGATATCCTGGCTACGATCGATGAATCAGCCCCCAAACCAGAAAAACAGGCAGGCTCCAACGGAACGCCGGCTAAAGAAACAAAAGCAGAAACACCAAAAACGGAAGCTGCTGTAGCGCAACCTACACAAGCCCCGGTTACTGGCGTATCGAATGATATTAAAGCAACCCCGGTTGCCGCGGCCATGATCGCCGATAAAAAAGTAGATCCCAAATCAGTTACACCAAGTGGATACAGCGGTAAGATCGTTAAGAACGATGTACTGGCGGCTTTATCAAATCCCGGCAAAGTAACCGGCGGCAAGCCATTGTTCAGCCGTGATGAAAGAAGGGAAAAGATGAGCCAGCTGCGCAAAACCATTAGCCGCCGCCTGGTAGAAGCCAAGAACACAACGGCCATGTTGACCACCTTTAACGAGGTAGACATGACCCGCATTATGGACATCCACAAACAGCATAAAGACAAGTTCAAGGAAGCACACGGTGTAAACCTGGGTTTCATGAGCTTTTTTGCCAAAGCCTGCGCCATTGCATTACAGGAATGGCCAGCTGTAAATGCGTATATCGATGGCGACCACCTGGTTTACCATGATTATACCGACATTTCTGTAGCCGTATCTACACCCCGCGGTTTAACCGTTCCGGTTATTCGCAATGTAGAAAGCCTGAGCATGGCCGACATTGAAAAGAAAGTGATAGAGATGGCTGGCAAAGCAAGGGATAATAAGTTATCGATGGATGAATTAACCGGCGGTACTTTTACCATTACCAATGGTGGTGTGTTTGGTTCATTAATGAGCACCCCTATCATTAATCTGCCACAAAGCGCCATCCTGGGTATGCACAAAATTCAGGAGCGCCCCATGGCTATAAACGGACAGGTTGTTATTAAACCTATGATGTACCTGGCCTTAAGCTACGACCACCGCATTATTGACGGTCGTGAGTCGGTAAGCTTCCTGGTACGGGTGAAGGAGTTACTGGAGAATCCAGAGCTGTTGTTGTTTGGTAAAGATCCAGTTAAGACATTACTTGAGCTGTAAGTCGTGAAACGTGAGACGGCAAACGTGAATCGTGAAATAAATACAAAGAGCCCCTGCTTTGATAGTGGGGGCTTTTCTATTTTATGGATCTTTTCGTGAATCGTCAATCGTGAATCGTGAGGTAGCTCACGCGATTGGGGATTAGATTAATTACCGATCTTGCGCCACCTAAATTTATTGCCGATTGCCGTTTCGCATTCACACAATCCTTTCGCTCAGCGCCTTCGCTATCGCTTCCTTACCACAATTCACATGCAGCTTCTGGTAAATGTTTTTCAGGTGCGAACGTACTGTATCAAACGCCAGTGTCATTTCAGCGGCAATGATCTTGATGCTATAGCCTTTAATAAGCCATTGCAGCACTTCTATTTCGCGGGGCGATAAATTATATTTATTGGACGTTTCCTTTACCTGGAATGTATTTAACACCTTTCGGGCAATAACGGGGCTCATGGGCGCTCCGCCTTCCAGCACTTCCTGTATGGCATCGAATAAGCGGGCCGGCGGTGTTTTTTTAAGCAGGTAACCATTAGCACCGGCACAAAGACATTCAAACAATTTCTCATCATCTTCAAAAACCGTGTACATTACCACGGAGGTTTGCGGGCGGGCTTCCTTTATCATCCGAACGCCTTTAATGCCATTATCACCAGGCATGTCAATATCCATCAGCACCACATCGGGCTCATACACTCTGGCGATGTTCGCCGCCCCGGAGCATTGGTTATAATCCCCTACCACGTCGTATCCATTCATCTTTAGCAGATAGGCCAAAGATTCCCGCAAGCGGTCATTATCTTCAAATAATACGATTTTTATAGGCATATACAAATGTAACCAAGTTATACTACTGAGTGTTATAGCTCATTTGGGGTAAGGAGGGCGGACTGTTGATAGCTGGCAGGTTGACAAGTTGAAAGGTTGACAAAGGCAAGGGTTGACAAAATGGGATTCTCCTCTCCGCCAGCTGGCGGAGGAGACCGGGACGGGCCTGTAACCGGTAATCGGCTACTCCTAAGAAAGCGGAAAATTAACCCGGGTTTCCGTTCCTTTACCGGGTACAGACAACATGGTAATATCTCCATCCCACTTTTTAATGCGGTTACGGATATTCTTAATCCCATTGCGATGGGTTACGGTGGTGATATCGAAACCTATACCATCGTCCTGTATCATCATATGTAACTGTCCTTTTTCTATCCACACTTTTATTTGCACATGTTTGGCATTGGCATGCTTGTAAATATTATTGATCGTTTCTTTAAATATTAAAAAGCAATCCCGCCGCTGCTCCATGTTCAGCTTGTGCCGTTCAAATTGTTCATCCAGCTGCAGGGAATAGGCAATATTGGCAGCATCAAAAACCTCAGCCGCATAACGGCGCATGCGCGCTACAGTTTGCTCCAGCGTATCGTTCTTGGTGTTGATGCTCCATACAATATCATCCAGGGCCTGGCTCGAATTATGTACTTCTTCTGCTATGCGGTCGAGGAAAGTACCCGCGTCTTCTTTCTGCAAGAGGTTCTTTTTGCTCAGCTCCGACAAAATGCTGATGTTGGTCAACGTGGTGCCGATATCGTCGTGCAGATCGGTCGCTATGCGGTCGCGCACCTGCTGCAAACGTAATAACTGATTTATTCGATACCGGTATATCGTATACAACAGACCCGCCAACGCCAGGGCACATAAAACGATGAACCAGGCTGTTCGCCAAAAAGGCGGATCGATAATAATGGTAAGCATGGTTACCGGGCTGTTATCAGGAAATTGCTGTGCGGCCTTTACCTGAAAAACATACCGGCCTGGCGGCAGATTGGTATATGCCACATAATTTCTGTTACCGGCATCTATCCATTTGGTATCGTACCCGCTCAACTGATAATAATAATTGAACCGGCGCGGCGAAACAAAATCCAGGACTGCAAAACTGAAGGAAACAGCATTTTGCCTGTAAGGCAGGCGCACGAATTTTTTATAGGCCATCCCGGTATCGCTTACCAGCGGCTGGTTATTCACCATTGCCTGAGTAATTACCACCCGGGCCGGTTTACTAAGCAATGCGATCTGGCCGGGGTTAAAGATCGTGAGGCCATTGATGCCGCCAAATAACAGCATGCCATTAGCCGCTTTATGATAAGCGCCTGTATTGAACTCATTGCTTTGCAACCCATCCTGTACCAGAAATACCGTGAAGTTTGACCGGTTGACCTGCTTCAAACTGGCGGGCTGTACAAAACGGCAAATCCCTTTGTTGGTACTAAGCCATAAATGCCCCCTATCATCGGGCAGCATGCCATATATTGTGTTATTAGGCAACCCCTGCTCATCATTAATAGCGTACGTTATATTGGTGTTGAGATCACAGGCGATCATTCCCCTGCCCAGCGTGCCTATCCATAATACCGGATGCCGGTACCAGATGCATTTGAATATTGTTTCCCGGGCAACTAAACTATCTATAGTTGTATTGGGCTTTGTAAATAATTTACCGGTAAGCGTATTCAGGAACTGAATGCCTCTTTTTTCAAATCCTATACAAAGCGTGGTGTCATTGACCATGGTTAACGAGCGCACATTATTCTCGAGGGTACTGTTTCCTGGTCCGCCATTTATATTGTAATTTTTGATCAGCCCCTTCTGTTTATCCATCAGGCACAATCCACCATTTCGCGTACCGGCCCATACCTGGTTGTTTTGGGCGGGCAGCATACACCAGATGGTATGATCGGGAATGTTTCCAGACCTGTCAGGTCCGGAAGCGTCGTTAACGTGACCTGACAGGTCTGCAACTCCTGACAGGTCAGTCCCCTTAGGATAAAATCTTTTTTTGATTCGTTTAGTGACCGCATCAACGATCAGCAACCCATTGCCCTGGGTTCCAACCCAAATTTCACCCTGTGCATCTGTATACAGCGAAACAACACGGTCGTAATTACCCTGCGCTTTGGGCGCCGGTGGGTAATGATACGTTTCAAATGTATCGTTTCGCATATCGGCGAAAGTAAGTCCGGTACTGCTGGTGCCTATCCATACGTTTCCTGTATGATCAGTGGTAATGGCCCGCACCTGTTCAATGGAAATTTTTTCCGGCACCTTGTTGCTGGTAAGCATGGCGAAATTATTCAGGCGTTTGTCGTAATGGCTCACGCCGCCGCCATCTGTACCGATCCAGATACCACCCTGTTTATCTTCTTTAATGCACAACACATCATTATAACTGATGGAGAATGGATCTTTTTTATTCACTACATAATGGGCAATGGTGGCTTTGGCGGGGTTTATCACATACAACCCGTTGCCATAAGTGCCTACCCATATTTGACCAGCGTCATCTGCTTTTACCGATTCAATGACGAGATTTTCTGGCAGGTTGTTCTGTCTGCCATAACCTGTAAAGGGGAAAAACCGGTCATCTCGCTCTCGTTTTATATATAGACCTTTTCCATACGTGCCTATCCACAGTGTCTTGTTGCGGTCTTCATCCATAGCACTATATGAAATACCATCTATCGAAGGCGGTGTTACAACAGAATGCGGGGCTGTTTCCAAAAAA
>DASUVL010000019.1:0-4204 GCA_036379015.1 Niastella sp. | reverse complement strand
GCAACCTCAGGAACGGTAAACGTACCGGTATGCGAACGATATTAATGGTGATGGTCAAAGGAATGATGCTATATATATACCGAAAGATCCTTCTGAAATAACATTTGTAGAAGGTTTCAAAGTAGGCAGCAATACCTATACTGCCCAACAGCAAAGCGATGCTTTCTTCAAGTACATTGAAAGCGACAAGTACCTGAAAAAGAATAAAGGAGAATACATGGAAAAATACGGCGCTACCCTTCCCTGGAACCATACGGTTGACCTGCGGATATTACAGGACTTTATTCATAGATTGGGTGCCAATAAACATACCATACAGTTCAGCATAGACGTAATAAACCTGTTGAACATATTGAACAGCGAATGGGGCTACCGGTATTCTTATACCTATGGCACCTTCCAGGATATGGGTATTTTGGGTACACCTACCATTACAAGTGGAAGTACGCCTTCGAACAATACGGGAAATGAAGCCTTCCAGCAGGCTAACCCCAAATTCACATTTGATCCTGCTGGTCCTGCGAAAGGTTACCAACCTAATTTTTCAACCACCAGCACCTGGGGTATTCAATTGGGATTACGGTATATCTTCAATTAATAAAAGTATAAACAACATTTATAGCAGGGGCTGACCAAAAAGGTCAGCCCTTTTCTATGTAGCACATATTAACAACGCAATACCCAAATACCACATACAGATGATTAACATAAAGCGGTTGCAGCTTTTGTTGAATCATCCATGTCTATCTCCATGTTAACAATTTTTAATCTGAATGCTTTTTTCAGTTATATTTGATAATAACGTGCGTTTTATTTGTGTGTAACGAGATTTCAAAACTGCTACGATTCTTGCCTCATAACGCCTGAAAAACAAGAGCTAACACCCGATTTCACATTATTGGAAAGAATGTTATCAAATGTTATTTAATCATTTGGTAATAGTGTTTTTGTGCTATACATAATAGCACCCTTGTTTCTTTGCACCTGAATTAAAACCAAACAAGTCAATATGAGAAGATTCACTCTTTTGCTACTGGCAGTACTATGCTTTGGAGCCAATGTTTTTTCCCAGGAAACAACATCTGAGATCCAGGGTACAGTAACAGACGACAATGGAACTCCCCTGTCTGGTGCTACAGTAATAGCCCTTCACACACCCTCCGGTACAAAGTATGCTACCACATCCCGTAAGGATGGCCGTTTTAACTTACCCAACCTCCGCATTGGCGGACCTTACACCGTTACGGTTACCTATGTAGGCTTAAAAAAATCAGAACAAGAAAATATCAACCTGTTGCTTGGTCAGGAATTCAAAGCAGATTTTAATCTGGCGAATGAAGGAAAGGAACTGAAAGAAATTGTTGTGGCAGCATCTCGCCAAAACAAAGTGTTTAACGCTGGACGTACCGGTAGCCAGGAAGTCATCAACCGCACACAGATTGAAAGATTGCCTACCATTAACCGGTCGCTACAGGACTTTACCAAACTGGAACCTACATCTAATGGTTTAAACATTGGCGGTCGCAGCAACCAGTACAATAACATGACCGTTGACGGCGCAAACTTCAACAACTCATTTGGCCTTTCTTCTGTATTGGGCGGACAAACCGGTTCACAGCCTATTAGTCTGGATGCCATTGAGCAGATACAGGTAAACGTTTCACCGTATGACGTAACACAAGGCGGATTTACCGGTGCTGGTATCAACTCGGTAACCCGCAGCGGTACAAATAAATTTAAAGCCTCTGTTTACACTTATATGAAAGGGGCTGGTACGCAAGGATACAAAGTACAAAATACAACAGTTGCCAAAACACCTATCGATTATAACTTACGAGGCTTTTCTGTGGGTGGACCACTCGTTAAAGATAAAGTATTCTTCTTTGTAAGCGCAGAACAGGTACGCCAGGAATTACCGGCCACCAGCTTTACCGCATCAGACGCCAATAACCCGGCTGTAGCAGGCAGTGTTTCAAAAGCAAATAAGGATTCATTGGATGCATTAATTGCTTTGTTGAAAAATTCACCCAAGCTGGGCGGATATGATCCTGGGGCCTACCAGGGCTATAACTTCCTGACCAAAAGTGATAAGTTGACAATTAAGCTTGATTGGAACATTAACAGGAACAACACACTTACCCTTAAATACAATTATCTGAAGTCCTACGCGGATCAGTTTCCCAGCGGCAGCCGGCCTAATAATGGAACCAGCCTTGCCAATACAGGTGCTGGTGCTTCAAATAATAATGCCATGCCATTTTATTCAGCAGGTTATGGCATCAACAACAACTTCAATATATTCATAGCTGAACTGAATACCCGCATTGGCAATTCCATGTCGAATAAATTGCAAATAGGCTATACTGCATTAAGGGATTTCCGTTCACAGCACTCCCCCTCCGACACCATGCCCTTTGTTGACATCCTGGATGGAAGTGGCCCCAATACAACTACCCTGTTTACCTCCTTTGGTTATGAAATGTATACCTATAATAACAAGCTGAACACAGACGTATACCAGATCACTGATATTTTCAAAATTTATACAGGCGCCCACGAACTGACCTTTGGTACACAGGACTATATAAGAAAATACCAGAACGCCTTTGCTCCTGGTTACCAGGGTGTGTTCCAGTTTAGAAGCCTAAATGATTTCAGAAACAGTTTGTTGTATGGAACAGCCAATGCCTCTAATTATTATTTACAATATTCAGCCTTGCCTGGTGGCGCCTTCCCGTGGGCTAATGCCGGTTCTACAGAATTAGGTGTATTTGCACAGGATAAATGGCGTGTGAACAAAAAACTCACTGTAACTCTGGGCGTTCGCGCTGATATGACCATCTACAAACAGGAATTCACCGATAACCCTTATTTTAATGCATTAACATTTAAGGACGGGAAATCATATAACATTGGTAAAGCCCCAGGCAATGCACTGATCATTTCTCCCCGTGTTGGTTTTAACTGGGATGCATTGGGCGATAAAACATTGCAGGTACGTGGTGGTGCCGGTATATTTTCAGGTCCTCCACCCTTTGTATGGATCAGCAACCAGGCCAGCAACAACGGCATCCAGTTTGGGGCGTTACAAACCAGTGGTGTACCGTTTGGTTATAAACCGGCCATTTCAGGCGCCGCCAACACCAGTTATAGCGTAGCTTTAGTTGATCAAGACTTTAAATATCCCACTATTTTAAAATCGAACCTGGCCATTGATAAAAAATTCGCCAATGACTGGGTAGTTACTTTGGAAGGAAGCTATTCAAAGGATATCAATTCAGTATACTATTCTAACCTGAATTTAAATGAAGGAAAAGGTTTCGAACTGGCGGGTTGGGATAACAGAACCCGGTACTTCACAGGTTACCATAGCAATCCTAACCACGCTTCTACTACCTATGATCAGTACAAAAGCAATAAGTATTATTACAACAAACCCTCCGCTACCAGCTTTGCCGGTAATACATTAGCTGATCCATCATTGGGAAATGCTATCTTAATGAGCAATTCCAAAAAAGGATATGCTTATACTTTAACAACAAGAGTAGAGAAAACCTTCAAAAATCTATATACCAGTCTTGCTTATACTTATAGCAAAGCAATGAACGTAGCAGAAGGTGGAAGCACTGCGTCTTCTTTGTGGAGCGCAAGAGCGGTAGGTAATAAAGACCCCAATGCCGATAACCTGGGCTATGCATCTTACTATCAGCCACACCGCGTAATTGCCGTTGCTTCATATAGAATTGAATACGCCAAACATTTTGCTACTTCCATTGGCGCAATTTTTGAAGCAGCCCCTGCCGGTGTTAGCTCTTACATTTACACCAATGACCTGAATGGTGATGGCAATATCAACGACCTGATCTTTATTCCCAAAGACGTCACTGATATCAACCTGATTGCTGCAGGTTCGTATAACGCCACAACCCATACCGGTTCAACCACCGGCACAACTGCAGATCCAAGGACTGCTGCGCAGATCTGGACACAATTGGACAATTTCATCAAACAGGACAATTACTTAAGCGCACATCGCGGAGATTATGCCAAAGCAAATGCCTGGGTTTTCCCCTGGTATAAAAAGCTCGATCTGAATATCACCCAGGATATTTATTTCTATTCTAAACACAAAGGTGATAACGACAAACATACCATCCGGTTAAGCCTTGATATCATTAACGTGGGCAACTTCGTTAACAAAAAC
>DASUVL010000018.1:0-4726 GCA_036379015.1 Niastella sp. | reverse complement strand
TCATCAAAAATGCAGACTGGATCATAGACATGGGGCCGGAGGGTGGTCATAAGGGTGGTCAGGTACTGTTTGAAGGTACGCCGAAAGAACTCTTACAAGCCGAACACTCCATTACAAGCGCTTATCTGAAGGCTAATTAATAAGGGGCTCCCGACTGTCGGGAGGGAAACATCGCTGAAGTATTTCTAATGTTGTTGACTAATTCGAGGCAAATATCTGTGTAAAATACAGAACGCCTTTTTTGTCAGGAGCAACTCCAATGCCGGTAAGGTTGTATGCACCTTCAATATTTTGTTTATGGACGGAACTCTTTAACCAGTTATCGACCACTTCTTTTGCCGTTGTGCTACCCATAGCCACGTTTTCTGCGGCTCCGGACAGCCCGTTGAGGGCTGGTGAAATTCTTTTCAACCGGTGTTGGAAACCGTTGTGACCAAAAGAAGTGCGGCGCGCCGCCATATTTTCACTATGCTTTTGCGCTTCAGCGCTCATTACGGTGTTCATCGCCATGGGAGGAAGTCCTTTTTTCCTGCGATATGCATTAATATACTTAAGGATCTCATCTGCCATACTTACACCCGCCGCTGGGGAGGCGCTTATAGTTTGTGGCGTAATTCCGTGTGCTGTTGGCGGAATGGGGTGGGCTTCAACAACAATACAGGATAAAAGGGCAAAGAATAACATGTACTTCATACTTACGGCTTAATTATTGGCGCTTTATACCAATTTCAGGCCATAAAAATATAAAGGAATATTAATGTTTTCTATTTTATGTATTACTGGCTCAACTCTCACACAGGCATAAGGCACAATGACTGCCCCATTTGAGTGATAATCGTATAGGCAGTATTTTGCACCTTTACAAAATAAAAGGGATGGCCAAAAGACTTATTTCACCTGCCAGGAATTTACTCAGGGTGGTTATGATGCTGATCTTTGCTGTTGTCATTGGCTTTCTCGCCTGGGGCAGCTGGCAATTACATGAAAATGAAAAATTATCGCAGCAGTTTATTGTAGAAGGTCAACCAGTAACTGTGCAGGTTACTGCTGCTGACCGCCAAAGCCGCACATTGTACGATCAGCTTACCAATCCTGTTTATATTACATTTAATTACCGCAACCATTCGTATACAACCCGGTACCAGCAGGACTCAGGTTGGGTTAGCGTAAACGACCGGCTTGCTTTATTATACCACCCACAACTGAATGCCTTCCGCCAACCTGGTAAACGCATCCATTTTGCCAGTCAAAACGATCGCTCCCGCCTGATCCAGTTCTCCATTGCAAATATGTGGAGCGATGAACGCAAATGGTTTATGCTGAGTCTGAGCCTTTCTATTGTGTTCGCATTTATTTTATTGGGAATACTGAACAGCATTGTACAGGTACCCTTTCTGCAGAACCTTGGTCTTTTTTTAATTACCGGACTGGTGCTTTGTGGCGCTTTGTATTTCACTTATAACAGCTGGCAATATTACAACTACTATCAAAAAATAAAAGATAACAACAGCAAGCTAACTACGACAGTACTAAGCACCGATTATCATGCCCGTTCCAAAGGAAGCGACTGGAGGTACACGTATAATGCCCGGGTGCAATACGGTAATGAAAAAAAGATGATCCCGATTGAAAAAGAAGATTACAACAAACTTCGTCCCAACGATCAACTGCCGGTTCTTTATAACAAGGAACTGAATGATATGATGCCGGAAAATTATACCCCCGATCATTCCAACCTGCTGGTAGCGCTGATTATGTGGGGTTTTAGCATCTTGCTTGCCTGGAATAATTTCTTCAGCAAAAAAACCCGGAAGGCATGAATTCCCTGCAGGAACTACTCTTCTTTCATTAAGGAAAACAATCATTTGAGTACCCATCAATGCAAGCGGATCCAATAAAACCTATTGGTCTCTTTCTTAAATCAAATACTTTTGCATTACCAGTAATACCGGGAATGCAAGCCAACGACCATATTACACTTACGATCTTTCCATTCGAAGACCTTTCTTTACAAAAAGAACTTGGCATTTTCTGCCGTTCCTTCAGCACCGATCTGATAACGGAGCTTTCCCGTTTCCGGCAATTCCGGATAATCAACCTGCCCTTAGAAAATACAAACCCCGACGCTTCTTCGGCCAGCTTATTCGATACCCTAAAAACGGATTATTTTATCCAGGGCACCTTCCGGTGCGAAAAAGAACTGGTCAGGATCAATGTGCAGTTATACAACAGCAACACCCGTCACATGGTATGGGGTAACCGCCTGGAAGGCAATCTCACTGGCCTGAACGAGATCCAGGACAGCCTGCTTGCTGCCGTTGTAGGCGTGCTGCAACAGCAGATCAATAACGACCTTTTATCGGGCATGCGGAAAAGGCCAAAAGTGGAATTCAGAGCTTATGAACATTGGTTGTATGGCATGGAGGAAGTAAAAAAAGGTTCTTTTGAAAGTGACCTGGTAGCCCGCGAACATTTTCAAAAAGCATTTGAAATACAACCGGATTATGCACTCGCCTATACAGGCATGTCGCTTACTTTTTTTAATGAATGGAGTTGTCAATTGTGGGAGCGTTGGGATGTGTCAAAAACCGGCGCTTATGAGTGGGCGCAAAAAGCCATTGAACTGGATGACCAGAATTATATGGCCGCATTGGTGCTGGGTAAAATATTTTTGTATGACGGCGCATACGACACGGCAGAATTCTATTTCAGGAAATCATTAATACAGAATCCCAACGACCCTGACACCCACACACAGATAGCGCTTTGCTTTTTGTTGCTGGGCAAACAAAATGAAGCGCTGGAGATATATGAGAAAGCTATTCAATTGACTCCTTTCAATGCTGATAACTATTCTATGTATGGGGTTTTTATTTATTTCGAACAGGGCGATTATGAAAAAGCCGCTTCGTTGATACAGCCAAACCAAAAAACGAAAATTGCGGATGCAGACGCCTATTATGCAGCCATTTACTATTATCTCAAGCAGCCTGACCGCATGCACCTTTATTGGAATTTATATCTTGACAATTACCGAAAACTTATCAGCAAAGGAAAAGATTTTACCTGGCAGGAAGCTATTGACTGGATAATGAAAATTAGTCCCTTCCGGTATAAAACAAAACTGGACGAATTTCTGCGGCACATCAGCAACGGTAGTTTTGAAAACAGACGCGAACAAAAAGCATTACGGAATAACCAGCCAGCCAACGAAAATTACTTTCTTAAAGAAGCAGCTGCCTGGAAACTTTCTTATGATGGCATAATGGTACAAATGCCGGAGTTAAAAGGTTTCTATGATATTCAGAAAATGCTATTAACCCCTCGCCAGCTTTTTCATTGTGCCGAAATGATGGGTAGCAGCATGAATGATCAGGGAGAAAAGCTGATTGATGAAAAGGCCCGCAAAAGGTATCAGAAAAAAATTATCGATCTGCAAAACGACCTGCACGATGCTGAACAGTGCAGCGATTTTATACGCGTTGAAAAACTGCAGGGAGAATATGACCAGTTGGTTGACCATTTATCCAAATCGCTGGGTTTAAAAGGCAAAGCTAGGGAAACCGGCAGTACTATAGAAAAAGCACGTTCGGCGTTAACCTGGCGGATACGCAATGCCATTGCCCGAATAGAGCAGCACCATCCTTTGCTGGGTGCACACCTTTCCAATGCCATCAAAACGGGTATCCTTTGTTCCTACCAACCCGATCGCGACATTACCTGGACCACCTCGTAAGGCAATCTCCTCACAATGTAAGGCATCAACTTACGCTTCATTAGTTATAAATAAAATCAAAAATGAAGCACTTTAAAAACACCTGGTTGATGCTGGGCATTTTAATTTTCCTGTTTACGGTATCCTGTTCAAGGAATCATTACCCGGCTGATGGTTTTAAAAATTTACCAAACGATGTGGTATTAAAATGGAATGAAGTTGCCTACGAGGCCTTTGGCGGCGTAACCTATCAACATTCGCTGATGGCCTCAAGGGTCAATGCCATGGTACATATTGCTATGCATGACGCCTTAAATGCCGTATACCCCCAATATGCCCCCTACACATTCACCGGTAAAGATGCCGGGGCCGATCCCATTGTTGCCGCCGCTACCGCAGCACATGCTGTTTTACTACATGAAATCCCGGGCCGCAAAAATTTTCTTGACTCTGCTTTGCAGCAGTCCATATCAACGATCATTAATGGCGATGCCAGGGTCAGGGGAATAAAACTGGGAAAAGATGCAGCGCAGAACATCATTGCAGCTCGTTCAGGCGACAATTCTGAAGGCAACCCAATGGCGCCTGTGCCTGTTACCGATATTCCTGGCAAATACCAGACGGTGCCACCATTTGACTTTTGCTTTGCGCCTTATTGGGAAAACGTAAAATTATTCAGTTTACAACAAAAAGATCAGTTCCGTTCTGCACCACCTCCGTCTTTAAATAGTACTACGTATGCAGCAGCATTTAATGAAGTAAAAGGAACAGGTAAGTTGAACAGCGCCACTCGCACTGCCGACCAGACAGCCTATGCTAAATACTGGTATGAATTTTCTGAAGCCGGCTGGAACCGGGTAGCACGCACCGTGGCCGTCAATAAAAAATTAAATTTACAGGAAACAGCCAGGTTGTTTGCTCTGGTAGACATTGCACTGGCCGATGCATATATCGCAGGCTGGGATGCCAAGGCCCATTACAATTTCTGGCGTCCTTATACCGCTATCCGCC
>DASUVL010000017.1:0-3223 GCA_036379015.1 Niastella sp. | reverse complement strand
AATCTTTTGGTAAATAGATCGGAAATACAAGCGTATCGCCTTTCATCGTAGGCGGATAAAATTCCATCAGATTCGTGTAAAAGAAAGCCATGTAAATAAACGAGCTTGTGACTGGTAGCGTTCGAATATATTCTTCAATGTTGGCCTTGTCTGTAAAATGGGGTGCAAACATTTTTCCTTCTGTAATGCTATCTACATTTTCCAAACTGCTGAAGATAACATGCCGTACGCCAGCTTCAATCGCCGCATCCGCCAACTGTTTACCCAACTCCAACTCGTGATTTGCCGGTGGCACAATGCCTGGTGTCATCATGAAAACGCCATCCGAGCCATGGAATGCTTTCACAAAGTCTTTTTTATATCCCAGGTCAAGCGGTAAACGCACCAATTCGGCCCCTTGTTCTGCCAAACTAAACGCCTCTGGTGAATCAACGCGGCGAGTGATACCGCGCACACGATAACGCCCGCTCTGTAATAAAGTGCGTGCAGCACTGCGCCCTTGCTTACCCAAAACACCAACGATAGTAATGAGTGGTTTTTCTTTTTGTATCATTGTCTCATCTTCTTTTAAATTAATTATACTTGCAAAACTATTTAGAGTTCAATAGATTTACAATAACTATCCATTTGGATAGCTCTATCAAATACATGTTATGGGAATAGAATGTCAAAGTGATTTTATAAAGGTCAATAATAAATTATATCCCTGCACGGTGAGTGTAGCTATGGATCTGGTTGGCGGAAAGTGGAAAGCGGTTATTCTATACCATTTAAAGGATGCACATAAACGGTATAGCGAGCTTAGAAAGGAAATGCCTGGTGTTACTGAAAGGACATTGAGTTTGCAATTAAAACAATTAGAGGAAGATGCGTTGATTGAAAGACAGGTCTATGGGAAAAAGCCGCCCCTTAAAGTTGTTTACAGTTTAACTGATTTTGGCAGGTCTTTCACCCCTGTACTTAATGCAATTATTGGATGGGGTAATGAGATAGCCACCCAAAAAGGCGAATTTGTTAAAAAACCCTTATAACAATAGCTTTAGCGGCAGGCATCATAGTTCTTTGGCATCATGGTATCTGCTACATTCACAGTATATGTAAGGTCTGGATAATCTGTTCTCGCTCTATTTTCATATATCTGCGCCAATACGTGATTCAGGTCTGTTTTATACTCAAAAACATATTTGACAGCGTCATTCAACGAATCGATGATCTTGTGATCAGTGGTCCGGAAATTATCGGTAGGCCCGGTTAAATTACTTGAACATCTCAAAAGGCGAAAATGCAGGGCTTCATTTCCATCTTCATTTTCCTCTTTCGTAATGTTGGTTAAGTATATCCCTTTCCTGAAAGCTTTTGACGGTTTGTTTGACTCGGTTAATTCCTGAAATGCATGTTCCGATTTAATCTTATCAAAGTAATCATCATCAGTAAATAATTTTCTAAAATATACACCAGCATTGCTAATGATGATGGGAACTTCGCCAAGTGTTATGAGGTGCGTATTGTTTTTATTATGATTTTCATAATTGCTGGAGAGTTCTTTTATAATGTATAAAGGGCCAAACTCATCTTTTATGCTGGTTATGTCGCCACATACGTAAATTCTATTGACGTCCGGATTACCCTGAATTTCAGCAAAACTGTTTACCACCTTCCCACAAAACCTGTCGATCAAATCGTGCGTTTCTGAATTTAACTCACTACCCGCTTGTAATACAACTAGGACATTTTTGTCTTTCGAAATTTTATTTTCAATTTGTGATGTATTCATGGTTGTTCTATCCCTCCTTTTTTGCATCTTTAGATATTGTTTGTGTACCGCTGTACAATTCATATTCCAGTAGGCGGCAATCTATAATGCTGGTATAAAATTCTATGCGTCGTTTTGCTTTAAGGCCGATCTTTTTCGCAAGGTCAAGATTGCCGGTAAATACATAACCAAAATAACCGCTGCATTTTTGTTTCATAAAATCACCGATGCGGCTATACACTTTTTCAAGTTCAGCCACTTCTCCCAACCGCTCGCCGTACTCAGGGTTCACATAAAAGATGCCGGGAACATTGGCAGGGATCTCTGTATCGGCAAAATCACAAACAGCAAATTCAATAAGATTGGCCACACCGGCGGCAACAGCATTTTTGCGCGCATTCTCAATGGCTTTGGCATTGTAATCGGTGGCAATGATGCGAAGGCCGGGTACTTCTTTTATTTGTTCTTCCAGTTTTGCATCTTCCTCCAGGTAAACCTGCTCATCATACCCTTGCAGGTGCATAAAAGCATAGTTGGTCCTGAACAGGCCGGGCCTGCGGTTGGTGGCGATCATGGCTGCTTCAATGGCTATCGTTCCAGAACCACACATCGGGTTCACGAAGGGACTCAACCTGTCCCAGCGTGATGCATAAATGGTAGCCGCGGCCAATGATTCCAGCATGGGCGCCTGACCAGGTATTTTGCGATAGCCATGGCGTGCCAGTGAATCACCTGAGGTATCAATAAAAACCTCCGCCTGTTCATTTTTCCAGAACAGATGGATCACGGCGCCAGTCAGTGCAGAACCAGTAGAAGGCCGTGTGCCTCTTTTATCCCTGATCCTGTCTATAATAGCATCCTTGACCCGCAGGTTGGCAAACATGCTATTGTTGATGGTTTCATTGCTTACGTTGCTGGTAATGGAGAAATAACCAGGCTCAGGTAATAGATCTTCCCAGGGATAAGCGAGGAGGTTATTGTATACATCATCCGCATTAACGGCCGTAAATGCTTTAAGGCTGTATAATACCTGGCTGGCACAGCGCAGGTTGAGGTTTAACCGGATGCACTCATTAATCGTTGCTTTCAGCTTTACACCGGTCACAAAAGTCTCATCCATCACAAATCCAAGTTCCTTTACTTCCTGCTCCAGGTAAGGCATGGTGCGTTTGTGGCAGGTAATGGTGACGTTCCCGGTAGTGGTATATATGCTCATGAAGTGCGAATGTAAAACTTCGGCCGGGAATTTTTGTATCTGACACTAATACCTGCATTTCACATAAAAACCGTTCCCCACTTTGGGCACCATATTGCCTTTAGTATAATATTAGTGTATATGTAACTGAAAAGATTCGTAAAATAATTGCACAAATAAACCTACATGAATACTATAAATTATAGCTAATGGAAACCATGTATTACTTTTAGCTTCAATTTAAACAATTTCATAATCCGTATGCCCAACCCAAC
>DASUVL010000016.1:0-8019 GCA_036379015.1 Niastella sp. | reverse complement strand
TCAGGACCATAGCATTATGACTTCCATGTTGGTGGTAAAAAATATTCTGGCGGGAGAAATAAAATATGATCCCTGGAAAGTGAACCAGGATGCAGAATACATTGAAGAAGAACAGGAACAAAGTGGCGGAAGATTATCACCGGAGACGCTTTAAATTTCATTTATTTTCAATGGGAGCACTCCTTATATTACTTTTTATGAGGTAAACGCGAAAATTAAGAGATGAAAAATCGTACCGTTATATTTATACTTTTCATGGCAATCTGCGTGCTAATAAAAGTTTATTTTATAGCAAAAGACAACCCAGAGCTGAAGTTTAATGATGATGACCAGCGTAACTACGTTATAGCACAAAACTATGTTTCGGGAAAGGGATATGGCATTTACGATCCTATGGTTCACCGGTACCGGCTAAGCGCATTCCATACTTCATCAACTGTTTTCCTGTACCAGTTCTTCATAAACCAACATGTACCACAAAAAACCCTAGTAATTGCTTTTTATATTCTTTCAACCCTTTTATATGTTCTAGCCGTTCTCTACTTATATCGCTTATTGAACTTGTTGGAAATTTCTTCCGCATTGGTATATACCGCTACCATCCTGTTTGCACTTTATCCATCTGTAATGTATTCGATGGGACCAAAATATCATTTCGATAATCTGGTAATGCCTTTGCATATTATCAATTTTTATTTCCTGCTACAATGGGTAAAAGGCCGGTCACTTATAGTGCCTGTTTATATCTTTCTATTGGTCAGTATTACCTTTTGTTGTTTTTTTAGATCTCAGGTGTTAATGTTATACTTTATCACCGGGTGCATCCTGTTTTTCCTATATATAAAAACCCTAATTAAGAAAAAGCAACCGGATAATGCGATGTTATATTTTCTGATTGCACTAACACTATCCATAAGCATAGCTTTTATTCCAGTGCTCATAAAAAACAAACAGCTATTTGGCGCTTATATTATAAGTACGCAGGCGGGATTTGAGTTGCTGCATGGGCATAATGGTATTAACAAAGGCAACTGGATGATATCAACACCGGGCGATCCTTTGGACAGGTATGTACATGAAAAAATACCATTCATTGAAACGCTGGATGAATATACAGAGAGTAAAGCACGAGGACGTCTCGCCAGGGAATGGATCAAGGATAATCCTGGTGTGGAAGTAAAATATATCTTTAAGAAAATGATGCGATATTTCATTCCTGAAAACGCAGCACCTTTAAAAATAAAACCTACATTTTATTACCACCCTTTGACTATCCTTATTCACATCACTTTTCTTATTACCATTTTCGTATCCTTGATGAAAAACAGGAAATTCCTGTTCTCTAAAGAAATGCTGTTATTAATGACTCCTGTGATAGCTACCCTGTTATTATCCGCACTTTTCTTTTTTGATATGAAGCTCCGGTATCATGCAGAACCATTTTTAATTATCATCGCTGCATATGCTTTAGACAGGTATAAAAAAGAATACAAATCAGTTAATTCCATTTTAGCCAAACAGAACCATCACTAATTAGTTCGATCGCCACCATTAATGCATAAGAAAAGGAGATCTATATCGAGCTCTCCTAACCAGGTTAAAACTTTTACTTATTTCTTTTTTCATATCGCCATCAAACATGGTAACTATTAAAGACCCATGTACCCTTTTTTTACCTCCTAACTTCATTCTACCAAACTTAAAAGTAAATTCTATTGGCATTCCTGTTTTTCATCAAGGACAGACCAGAGCATCATCCGAAAAATTAATTTTGCGCCAGTTTCTATTAACTTTTATATAAGACATACTTCTCCCTTACTGCTTTTTTATAATTGGGGGATTTTACTTCTAAATCAAGCGTATCATTTTTTATTAATCCTTTATAAAATGTGGCTCTGTGCTGATAATAGCTTTTGGTTGTAAAAAAAATTGAGTCTTGTTTTAATTTATAATAACCCATTATCGCACCCGATTCCACTTTATCAACGCCAGCTCCACTTATATCATTGGTATAATGATTATTCAAAAACCCATCCTTTTGAAAAACAAGGATATCTACACCATTCTTTGTAACCAAAAAGTACTTACTAGCAATTCTTAGCTTTGTCGAACTGTCAAGTGTGAAGTTTTTGTCATAATATTTAAATGCCCTCTTTCCTGGGTTAGCACCATTCATTAAATTGAAACCACCACAAGACACCAACCCAAACATGATAAATAGTAAAACAAAATTGAAGTTCATCCTGGACTCTCCTTATTAGATTGAAATAAGCAAATTAACTCGCAACAGCATATTTAATATGTCACTTCACATATCAGATAATATGACTTTCTATTCAAGGAATCCCTTGTTCAAAATGAGATATCTTAAATAAATCAAGCCCGTTACCAATAGTGAATTCGCTATAAACAGCAGCAAAAGGATCAAATAATACTGACTTTTTGACCTCTCTTTGTACCTTTTTAGAAACATGTTAAACGACTTAACATTACTAAGAATGGCCATCAAAATACCAAAAACAGCAATTGATAAAAATAAATAAATAGCCAAAATAACCAGTAATGCACTAAGAGTAAATCCCGTAAGTAAAATCATAACGTTTCTTTTAACACCTTTTTCGCCAAAATACTCATCAAATCTCCTTTTTCATAATTTATTCGTAGAAGCCCACCAAAACAAAGAACCCGCCACCGACTAAGTCGGGACGGGTTTCTTTCCGTTTAGCTGCCCGCCGCCCGCGTGTCGCTGAAGCTTCAGCGGAGGCGCTGGCGGACTTACAATGCTTTCATGGCTATTATGCTATAAAGGATAATGGTTGTAATGGTCAAACCTGCTGGTTTGATAATTCCCTACGCCCTCCGGTTTTATAATTTAATTATCCCAGTACTTGTAATCATACGTATCCAGATACGCGCCGTCGAAACCGGTATTGGTGAACCTTTTTATATAAGATGTATTGTTTCCATAAACGATCGATTTCCACTCAGGCATCCAGTACCGTACGGGATAATTTCCTTCCCAATTCGGATCTTCAACAATATGTAACCAGGCTGGCGGATTCGTTAACCAGTCGGGATTCCAGTAACCGCGATAATCTTCTGCATGACCAACGGCTACATAAGCCAGTACGATCCGCTTTCCGCCATTGGCTTTTATTTTTAACGATTGTACCTCCGCTGCTGACAGCGCACTATCATCATCATTAAAAAATCCATCGAGGATAAACACATCAAAGTTCGTAGCCCTTAATGCATCCAGATACTCCTTTTTGGTTAAATAGTGCTGTGGATTGATCAGGTACAGAAAATTTTTAGCGTCGCTTAAACTGTTCACATTACCTGCATGCACGTTATACGGCGTTGCAGTGGCAATATTGTCCAGCTCGCGTGCGGTAGCAGCATAAGAAGCAAATCCGTTTCTGAAATTCCTGGCATAGGAAGTATCAATCTTCCACGGCGTGGTGCAATAATCGGTGACCAGCGCCGGCTTGCCATTGCTTTCTGCGAAACGTAACATTCTCTGGTATTCATTGCTGGCACTCGCAGGCGTGGCCGTATCATCCTCGTTATCGTATCCAAAATACACCTCTTCCTGCCCTACGCCATCAATAGCGGCCAAATAAGAAGCTACCGGCGTTCCGGTATTGGTGCCATTAGATGAAAGCATGCTGAGCCCATCTTGCGGCACGATCAAAAAACCTGGCTTCTGCTGCCTTGCATAAGCACTGAGATCCTGGATGAATGTCCGCATCTCCTGGTCAGTGTCTACCGCTGCCGCAATTTTCCCGGCGTCTTTTCCTGGTTCGTCTTCATTTGTTTTCTTTTGACAAGCTGTTCCAAAAACTAAAAATGCGGCTATCCATAGATAGCGGGTACGAATTGTGTTCATATTGATAAGGATTAATTCTTCAATGTTCAAATATGCTGATGTGCCCATTTGCCAATGAAATAGAAAGAATGCCAATCGTCAACAACAGCAGCACGCATGCAATCACAATTAACCAGACAGTCCAATTCAATGTCCGCTCATTAATCGGTTGCTTATATGTGTTATTATTAAATATTTTCATTTTCATATGATCCCATCAAAACCAATAACTATACCAGCTATAAATTATGTGAATAAAATCACAGGAGAAACGTCAATGAGTAATCGTGAGGCGTGAGACGTAATTAAAGCTGTACATACATACAATACATGTGAATGGTAAATAGTCAATGGTCAATGGTGAATGGTGCATAGCGCCGCAAATTCGAAAGCACCTCTCAAATTCAATATTCACTAATTACCAACTCCCAATTCCTGATTCCTAATCCCCTATTCCATCCATCTCCCACTCGCCACTTATTATTTACCATTCCTCCCACATACCACTTACTCTGCTCCACTTATTACTTATTACTTAAATTGCAGCAGATATGCGACAACTTGCAGCCATTTTATTTGCAGACATGACAGGCTACACAGCCCTTATGCAGGAAAACGAGCAACTGGCCCGCCACAAGCGCCAGCGGCTAAAAGAAGTCCTGGAAACGACCATTGCCCGGTTCCATGGCAAAATTTTACAATATTATGGCGATGGGTCATTAAGTATTTTCAATAGCGCTATCGATAGCGTGCACGCAGCTATTGATATTCAGCAACAACTGCAACAGCATCCCAGGGTAGACCTGCGGATCGGCATCCATACCGGCGATGTGATCATTGAAGAAGAATCCATTTATGGCGATGGGGTGAACCTGGCCTCCCGCATTGAATCGCTGGCCGTGCCAGGCGGAGTTTTCGTTTCCGAAAAAGTATACGACGAGATCCGCAACCAGGAGCATATCCAGACCCGCGAAATGGGCTATTTCGAACTAAAAAATATAAAACAACCCATCCGGGTTTTTGCCATTGCCAATAATGGTATCATAGTTCCCGGCCGTAACGAAGTGCGTGGCAAAACAGCCGCCCCGGTTAACCGCCTGGCGGTACTGCCTTTTGTGAACATGAGCGCCGATCCCGAAAACGAATATTTCAGCGATGGCATTACCGAAGAACTGCTCAACGCCCTCACCCGGGTCGATGGCCTGCAGGTAACTTCCCGTACCTCCGCCTTTGCCTTTAAAGGAAAGAACGACGACATTCGCGACATTGCCATTCAACTGAACGTAGACAAGATCCTGGAAGGCAGCGTACGTAAAGCCGGCAACCGCGTGCGCATTACCGCTCAGTTAATAAATGCAGCCGATGGTTTTCATATCTGGAGTGAAACCTACGACCGTAAACTCGATGATATTTTTGAAGTGCAGGATGAGATCAGCGGTATTATTGCCAATAAATTAAAGGAGAATATGTCCGGTGCGCAAAAACCGGTACCGTCCATAAAATCAAGCATCAAAAATATTACCGCCTACACCCATTACCTGAAGGGTTTACATTTCAAGAACAAGATCACGCCGGCCGATACCCGCAAAGCCATTGAATGTTTTAAACAGGCTATTGCCCTTGAACCTGATTACGCCCAGGCTTATGCTATGGTGGCACAGTCGTATTCCACACTCGGTTCACATGGACAAATGATACCGCACACCGCTTTTGAAATTGCCCATCAGTATGCCGATAAAGCACTGGAGCTCGACGACACCGTTGCGGAAGGTCATATAGCCAAGGCAATGCCTAATCTGTTTTATGAATGGAAATGGCAGGAAGCATACGAGGCGTTGCAAAAAGCCATTGAATTGAACCCCAGCGCGGTTGAAGCTTACGACCTGCTTGGTTTTTATTATGTCGCAATGGCGCAAAAAGCGCAGGCGGTGAAAATACTGGAAGAAGCGGAACTGATTGATCCACTCTCCCCGACCATTATCCGATCGCTGGGCAATGTTTACATTTTTGCCGAACGGTTTGATGATGCCATCCGGCAGGCCGACAAATTGCTGGAGATGAATCCGGAAATGCGCAGTGCCCTTGAATTAAAAGGATGGGCCATTGGCATGAAAGGCGACTGGCAGGCGGCCCTTCCCCTGTTTGAAGAAATGCACCGGCTTACCGGTCATCCATTGAAAGGGTTAATGGGACTGGGTGTTGCCTATGCCCGTACGGGCATGATGGATAAAGCTATGGAATGTGTTCATAAACTGGAACAAAGACAACAGGAAGAGCCTGACTCTGTCGTTGATGGTGATCTCGCGGCCGTTTGGCTGGGCATCGGCAACATCGATAAAACATATCACTACCTGTACGAATGCATTGATAAAAGAATGGGCCCCGTTGCCTGTTTTATTGAATACCCACCTTACAAAGCGGTAAAGGAAGATCCGAGGTTTGAAGACCTGAAGAAGAGGATGGGGATATGAGCCAAAGGCTCAAAATATTGAATATTGAATGTTGAATATTCAATGTAGAAGTAAATACAGAAATGAAATGGCAATGATTTATTTACGTTTCTAATACAAAATCATTTATACCAACAGAATGAAAAAATTGCCTCAAAAGTTCATCTTCAGGAGTGGCAGTATGAAATATAAGTAGCCTCTTCTGATTAAGTACCGGGCGGTATATTCTCAATATTTTATCGTAGTGCCGAAAGTACTTTTTTTGCGAAAATATTTTAAATGCCTTTTTAGCATCCTCAGCATTGTTATATATAATTTCTATCAAACCAAAATTTACGTTTTCCTCGCCTTGTCTGCAATAGCTGTCAATTAAAAAAACTTTTTTGCTATTTGAGAGATAATTAACACTAAAGCCTTTATCTAACTTACTAATCATAGCTTTTACCCGTTCGGTTCCCTTGCAAGCAGAATCGATGAATGTAAGCTGCCGATCTTTAACAAACGCTAAAAAGGCGTTTGAATAATACCAAAATTTTTGTGAGGGGGCAATATTTACTGTTTGTTTTTTCTCATTTAAAGAATCATAGGAAAACTGTGATTCCCCCCAAAGGAACATATGAATCAAAATAAATAAAACCGTAACTACTTTCATGGCTTTTTAGGTTTTATAAAAACTTTCAAAGGTGGTGTCTTTGCCTGTTCATATTTAACAGTAAGCAATCCTTTAAATAATATTGCGCCGTGGCGGTTACCTTGTCGCCGACCATTACTTTTTGCAGCGTATTAGGCTACGTATACTGATAACTGTAAATTCTGTTAAAGGTAACATCTGAATAACCAATAGGTGTGTTATTATAGTCGATAATCGTGAAACAATTTCCCTCACCCGCCCCTAAAAGCCCCAAGCGCCGCGCCATAACCAACAGTTTGTTATTAAAAAACCGGAGCTAAAAACACCGCCGGTCTGGTCATTTTTGCCATCAGGCACCAGGTATTTAGTTTGGACCAGTTTTAGTCTTTTTGAATTACTTTTGAGGCCATAAAAAATGGCATTTTTCTATAATTCATGCTTGCAGGCACGAATTATTAAACATCTACGGCACTATGGCGTTATTAAAGGTTTCAACGGTCAGTAAGCAGCTCAATGGAAACGTTGTTTTACGGGACATATCGTTCACCCAAAAAAAGTTTCAAAAGCTGGCGATCGTGGGCGAATCGGGCTCCGGGAAAAGCACCCTGTTAAAGATCATTGGCGGATTGGTACAACCTGATAGCGGTGAAGTATTGTTTGAAAACAAACATGTGGAGGGACCGAATGAAAGATTGATTCCCGGCCATCCTAAAATGGCGTATTTGTCGCAACACTTTGAGTTACGCAATAATTACCGGGTAGAAGAGATACTGGAATATGCCAATACGTTACCAGAAGCGGAAGCGCAAAGCCTGTATGAAATATGCCATATCAGTCATTTGCTGAAAAGAAAGACCGATCAGGTGTCAGGGGGAGAAAAACAACGGATTGCCATGGCGCGGTTATTAATAGGCGCTCCTTCCCTTTTCTTACTGGACGAACCGTTCTCAAACCTCGACGTGCTGCACAGGAATACGCTGCGGGCTGTTATCCGTAATATGGGCGAAAAGCTCGGCATAACCTGTTTGCTGGTTTCGCACGATCCGGCAGATGCGCTTAGCTGGGCCGAC
>DASUVL010000015.1:0-2372 GCA_036379015.1 Niastella sp. | reverse complement strand
CCGACCTTCGGGTTATGAGCCCGACGAGCTACCGCTGCTCTACTTCGCGATATAAGTTTTAAATATTTTTCTTTTAAGAACTTTTAACCGAACCAATTAACTACCGCTGCTCTTCGCGATATAATTATTTTAACTTTTTCTTTGTCGTGAAAGCCAGTCTCGGTAAACTAACTTCCTGTCTTTCAACCCTCACCCGCCTTTGCGGCGTCAACCTTCTTCGTTAATTGGGTTGCAAAGATAAAGGTATAAATGATTGCAACCAAACAAATTTTATTCTTCTACCTTTGCAGGAATTTTAGCAATCAATGAAAGCGGGATTTGTAAGCATATTTGGTAGGCCCAACGCGGGCAAAAGTACTTTGCTGAACGCCCTTATGGGCGAAAAGCTGGCTATTGTATCTCCTAAAGTGCAAACTACCCGCCACAGAATCAAAGGCATTTTAACGGAACCCGATTATCAGATCATCTTTTCCGATACGCCCGGCATCATTGACCCTAAGTATAAATTACAGGAAAAAATGATGCATGCCGTTAGGCAGGCGCTGGAAGATACCGATGTGGCCTTGCTGCTGGTAGATGTAAATGAAAGCCTCGATGAAGTAAATACTATTTTCGAAGCGCTTCGTTTGAAAGGACCCGCGATCATTGTTGTCAATAAACTGGATGGCGCCTCGGCTGCAAAAAAAGAACAGGTGTTTACTTTCTTTGGTTCCAAACCCTATTGCAAAGCATTGATAGGGATCTCGGCCCTGAAGAAATCAGGATTGAAAGAACTGATTGATGCTATTCTGCAATTACTTCCGGAGAGCCCGCCTTTCTTTGAAGGCGATGAAATGACCGACCTGCCTACCCGCTTTTTTTGTGCTGAGATGATCAGAGAAAAGATATTTTATTTATACCAGGAAGAAATACCCTATCATACAACCGTTATTGTTAATGAGTTTAAGGAAAAATCAACCTTAGTGAAAATTGCTGCTGACATTATCGTAAACCGCGAAACGCAGAAAGGCATATTACTGGGTGAAGGTGGTAAAATGATCAGGCAATTAGGCACAGAAGCAAGAAAGGATATTGAACAATTTCTGGGACAAAAGGTATTTCTCGAACTCTTTGTTAAGGTGCGGCCTAAGTGGCGCGATAATGAGTTTATGTTAAAAGAATACGGCTATCACTAAAAATTTTTTAGAGCAACATTTTATGGCAGGTTTTACAGTAGCAATAGTTGGAAGACCCAACGTAGGGAAAAGCACTTTTTTTAATCGCTTGCTTGAGCAGCGTAAAGCAATAGTTGACGATGTTAGCGGGGTTACCCGCGACCGGCAGTACGGTGTGGCTGACTGGAATGGTAAATCGTTTAACGTCATAGATACCGGTGGTTTTGTACCGAAAAGCGATGATGTTTTTGAGAAAGAGATCGGCAAACAGGTGCTGATCGCCGTTGAAGAGGCCAACGCTATGTTGTTCATGGTGGATGCCGCTACCGGTATTACCGACCTCGATGAATCTATGGCCGATGTGTTACGTCGTACCGCCAAACCGGTTTTCCTGGTAGTCAATAAAGTTGATAATCATGAACGCTTGCTGGAGGCTACCGAGTTTTACGGCCTCGGCTTTGATAATATTTTCTTTCTTTCTTCTATGAGTGGCAGCGGCACCGGTGAATTACTGGATGCTGTGGCGGCGTTAATTACCGAAGACCATATTGCTGCACTGGAGGCGGAAGGCGCCTTGCCAAAGTTTGCGATCATGGGTCAACCGAATGTAGGAAAATCATCTTTGCTGAATGCCCTGATAGGGCAGGAGCGCACCATTGTGAGCGATATCGCCGGTACTACCCGCGATACCATTCATACCCATTACAATCTCTTTCAGAAGGAATTTGTGCTTATTGATACAGCTGGTATCCGCCGCAAATCAAAAGTGCATGAAGACCTGGAATTTTATTCGGTGATCCGGGCTATTAAAGCCATGGATGAGGCTGATGTGTGTTTGCTGGTAATTGATGCCGAAAAAAACATCACTGCTCAGGACCTGAGTATTTTCAGCCTGGCTGTACGTAAAGGAAAGGGGCTCGTGCTACTGGTAAATAAATGGGATACGATGGAGAAAGCAACCAATACAGCGCGGGATTATGAGACCGAATTGAAGAAACGTATTGCGCCGTTCTCCGATGTGCCTATTCTTTTTATTTCTGCTTTGGAAAAACTGCGTATTCATAAAGCGATTGAAGTGGCGTTGGAGGTTTTTGATAATAAATCACGTAAAGTGCCTACTTCAGAACTGAATGAAGTGATGTTGAAATCCATTGCAGCGTATCAGCCGCCGGTGGTTCGCGGTAATCCTATTAGAATTAAATATGTAACCCAGCTGCC
>DASUVL010000014.1:0-5082 GCA_036379015.1 Niastella sp. | reverse complement strand
AAATAACTCATGCAAACCAAATGTAGGGGCTTGGGTAAGTAGGGTAGCGTATTGATCATTACTCACTGCAAATTGGCCTCTTACTGCCGCATCGGTTTTTTTGTAATTGATCCCGGCTATGAAAAACTTTGTTATGTCCTTGGTACTGTTTCCGTGCATGAATATCGAATTCTGAAATATTGACCCTGCAAAAATACTTTCGGGTTCGACAACGTCCTAATAATCCTGTCATTACTCTGTCATTTTACTGTCTGATTATCATCATATAGGCATATGAGGAATTTCATGTATACGCTTGCTGCCTTTACCCACCTTTGACTGCCCTTTAAACGCTGCATTACCCCCGCTTCGTTCTGGGGCCGTATTTGGGCCGTACCTGCACTACCCATTTCCTAGGGAAAGGAGTAGTAAATGGGTAGTAAATGGGTAGTGTTTCCCTGGGGAAGGGGTAGTGTTTGGGTAGTCAAAAAACGAAGCAGGTACGAGTCTCGTCCCAAGGATAGCCAATCGGCAGCAAACAAAGGAAAGGGTCCGGAGGCAGCCAATGGATTTGCACAGTATTACAAATTAATATATTAAGAAAAAGGAAGGTAGCCGGGAGTTAACCAATGGGTAATTAATTAATAAGTTATCTCAGGCCATGGTCTAAAAGTGAAAAAAGCAGGTAACAAGACGCACCTTCACCCACCCCAAAAGAAAATTTGATTTTTAAGTTGTTAACCGGATTACTTTTGCAGTCAATTTTTATGAAAGCAACAAAAAGAGGAATTGTTTTAATGAACCTGGGGTCGCCAGACTCAACCCGGGTTAAAGATGTACGTCGCTATTTGAATGAATTTTTAATGGATGAACGTGTGATCGACATGCCTTATTTGAGCCGGTTGTTACTGGTAAAGGGTATTATCGTTCCATTCCGGGCGCCCAAATCGGCCCATGCCTATTCCACCATCTGGACCGCAGCAGGTTCACCCCTGATGGTATTGAGCAGGCAATTGCAGGAGGGCTTGCAACAGCAGGTTACCGAACCGGTAGCTCTGGCTATGCGTTATGGCTCTCCGGCTCCCTGGACCGCTTACGATGAGTTGTTGGAGAAAGAACCTAACCTGGAGGAAGTGGTGCTGGTTCCCTTATACCCGCATTATGCCATGAGCAGTTATGAAACGGCGGTTGAATATGCAAAAGAAGCACATGCCAAAGGAAAGTATAATTTCAAGCTAACCGTTATTCCGCCTTTTTACGATAATACGCTGTACCTCGATGCATTGGCTGATAGCATGAAGCCTTATCTGCAACAACCGTATGATCATATTGTATTCAGCTATCATGGCATACCCGAGCGGCATGTGCATAAAACTGATGTAACAGGAAAGCATTGTCTTAAGGCTGATAATTGTTGTGAAGTAAGCAGTGAAG
The DNA here is from genome assembly GCA_036379015.1 of Niastella sp. Classification (GTDB taxonomy): domain Bacteria; phylum Bacteroidota; class Bacteroidia; order Chitinophagales; family Chitinophagaceae; genus Niastella. The sequence goes on along the minus strand of DASUVL010000014.1, from coordinate 3,669 downwards.
CACACAAGTACTGTTACCGTCATCAATGTAAGGACACTACCAAAAAAATGGTTGACATGCTGCAGATACCGGCGGATAAATACAGCTATGCATTTCAATCGCGCCTGGGTAGAGATGAATGGTTAAAACCCTATACTGCGCAGCGACTACTCGAATTTCCGGCAGAAGGTGTGAAAAAACTGCTGATAGCTTGTCCGGCTTTTGTAAGTGACTGCCTGGAAACCCTGGAAGAAATTGCGGGGCAGGGCAGAGAAGCCTTTATAGCGGCTGGTGGCGAATCGCTTACCCTTATCCCCTGTTTAAATGTGCATCCTTTATGGGTGAAGGCAATTGCCAGTTGGGTGAAGGCCGGAAAATGAAGAATTAAGAATGAAAAACAGAGAAATTAGAAAGGGAAGAAAAGCCTAAAGCAGTGTATTTGCTTTCGGCATTACGCTTTCAGCCTTCAGCGGATTTACCATTGTCCATTCACGATTGACGCTTGACCATTCACCATTGACCATTCACCATGTATAACTATATCAAGGCGCTTCATATTATTTTTATCGTTACCTGGTTTAGCGGCATGTTTTATATCGTGAGGCTGTTTATATATAATACAGAAGCCGGTGAAAAAGGCGAACCGGAAAAAAGCATCCTGCGCAGTCACTTCACCATAATGATCAAACGCCTTTGGTTTGGCATTACCTGGCCTTCCGCTATTGCTACCTTAATTTTTGGACCGTTGGTTTGGTTACAACTGGGCGCTACGCCGGACTGGCTAGTCATAAAACTATTTTTTGTAGTGGGGTTATATGCCTATCATTTTACCCTGCATGCCATGTACAAACAGCAAATGAAAGGCATTTTCAAATATAGTTCTCAGAAATTGCGCATCTGGAACGAAGTGGCTACTATATTCCTGGTTGCCATTGTTATGCTGGCTGTAGTCAAACAAAATATGAGTGTGGTATGGGGACTGGCAGGACTTATTGCTTTTGTAGTGGTGCTGATGAGCGCGATTAAAATTTATAAGAATATCAGGGAGAAGAAGTGAGTATCCACAAAAAAAACCTCCCGTGGCGGAGGTTTTAATAAAAGGGTCACCAATGTCTTTAACTTCCCGAAAACGGGCTTGTTCCTTAGGCGTGCACAGTAGCCCTGGAGTGGTTTTCCACAGGCATAACCAGAGATTAAAAACGGGAAGGTAACGGATTACAAAAAGGTGTAAAAAGAAAAAACCTTTCCTTTGTTTTAGAATTTAAAAGGAAAGGGGAGCAGGACTACTCCCCTTTTTAACCCCTAAACCCTAAACCGTAGAAAAGGTTTTTCATATAATGAGGTAATGAAATCTAATTTTAAAGCGAACTCCCTGTGAGGTAAAACCTCCTAAGGATATGTGACAGGGACTAATACTTAGAAAATATCGTACCAAAAATCTCGCTGTCAACACTTAAATTCCTTTATAATTTTCAACATTCTAATCTTGCAAAGAGCACAGAAATAGTTCCATAAATTATGCCAAACGCCCGAAATGTGGATAAACCTGACTGGAAAATTGGCCTTTCGTTAAAAATTTTTCAATTAAGCTGGATTATACCCACATAAGTTCCAATCTGCCTACATATTTACCTGTATAACCTCAAAATCACCTCGTTTCTTAAGATTTTTTATCAAAAAAATGGCCTGCCGGTCAATTTTATAATAAAGCCCGAAAATCATGTTTGAACAGCAAACCGTAGATGTCCGCCCTGAGGATACCGCCAGAAGGAATGTTTCGGCCTGACGTTCGGACTGGGTCAATTGGTTAGCAGGGAGGGATCAAATTAATGCCGTCAAAACCTTTCTTGTTACCTAAAAATAGGGTTGACCAAAAAGGTTCACAAAGGTTCTGAGAATCGCATAAACAACCTTCCGGCTCCATCAACTTCACCTACCCGGGAAAGGTACCCTTTTAGTCAGGTCCGAACAGGTAAAGCTGTCCCCGCTAAACCAGAAGCAACTGGCAACCTGTATTACGGCCTATGCGCTAACTTTTCAGTACCTTTGCACACTTTTCATGCTGCGGAATTACTTGTGTTGCAAGGGATATTTTAACCGCAGCCGAAATAAAGTGTTAAAAAGATTTACCGGGAAATATATGGCAGTTAACTACAGAGAGTTTCAAAAAATGAATTTGCCTGTTATAGAACAGGAAATGTTAGCTAAATGGAATGAAAACCAGGCCTTTGAGAAAAGTGTGTCACTTCGTAACGATGCACCTCCTTTCGTGTTTTACGAAGGACCGCCCAGCGCTAACGGTATGCCGGGTATTCACCACGTGATCAGTCGCTCATTAAAAGACCTGGTTTGCCGGTATAAAACCATGCGCGGCTACCAGGTAAACCGCAAAGCCGGTTGGGATACCCATGGCCTGCCTATTGAGCTGGGAGTAGAAAAAGAATTGGGTATAACCAAAGAAGATATCGGTAAAAAGATCTCAGTTGAAGAGTATAACCGCAAATGCCGGGAGGCAGTAATGCGGTATAAAGACAAGTGGGACGATCTTACTAAAAAGATGGGCTATTGGGTTGACCTGAACGATCCTTATATCACCTTCGATAACAATTATATAGAAACCCTTTGGTACTTGCTGAGCAAACTATATGAAAAAGGTTTGCTGTATGAAAGTGTTAGTATTCAACCTTATTCGCCGGCTGCCGGTACAGGGCTTAGCTCTCATGAGCTGAATATGCCTGGCACCTATAAAACGGTGAAGGATACCAGCGCCGTAGTTATGTTCAAAGCGGTGCGTGATGATAAATCTGAGTTTCTATTTAAAGCGATCGAGGCGGTAAGCGGAGCGCAGCATGCCGATACTGCAGGAGCCCATTCACCATTGACCATTGACCATTCACCCTTCTTCATGGCCTGGACGACCACCCCATGGACCCTTCCTTCGAATCTGGGCTTAACGGTAGGAGAGCGCATCACCTATGTGCTGGTACAAACCATCAACCCCTATACGCATATACCAGTAAATGTGGTACTGGCTAAAGACCTGGTGGGCAAATACTTTAAACCCGAAGGTGAACTTGCCGATTTTTCAGCATACAAAGAAGGCGATAAATTATTACCCTGGAGAATATTGACCGAGTTCAAAGGCGGTCAGGTAGAAGGTTGCCGGTACGAACAGTTGCTGCCTTTTGAGGCTAATTCAATAGAGTCAATCAAAGCCCTGACCCCTGATGCGAAACCCTGGCGAGTATTGTTGGGCGATTTCGTAACCACCGAAGATGGTACCGGTATTGTGCACACTGCCCCTGATTTTGGTGCAGATGACTTTAGGGTTGGAAGCAAATACAACCTGGGTTTTTTTACCGGAATAAATAAGTATGGAAAGCTGGAAAAACTGGTATTGGTTGACCGTGAGGGTAAATTCGTAAATGGACTTGGCGAGTTCAGCAACCGGTACGTAAAAAATTATAAAGATGACAAGGATTATGTGGATGTGAACGTAGATATTTCAGTAAAACTAAAGAAAGAGAACCGCGCCTTCAAGGTCGAAAAATACGAACACAATTACCCCCACTGCTGGCGCACCGATAAGCCGGTATTGTACTATCCGTTAGATGCATGGTTTATTAAAACTACAGCGCTGAAAGACAGACTGGTAGGATTGAATAAAACCATCAACTGGAAGCCGAAGTC
>DASUVL010000013.1:0-14124 GCA_036379015.1 Niastella sp. | reverse complement strand
TCTCACAATACAGCAGATAAGCATCATCTTCGAGGGGAGGGTGCCGGCGATTTTTTAAAAATTTTTCCCCCGCTCTCCTGGCCCATGGGCCAGGAGAGCGGGGGAATGCCAACCCTGACACAGTTTAAATTACACTCCCATGGATCGGGACATCGCCAGCAGCTGACACTTGTGTTATTATTTACACAAAGTCTCATAGCACAGCCAATGCCACTGGCAAATATGATAATGAGGATGAATGAGTTATGCGTTATGAGCAGGCCCATTTCATACCCAAATAATACTCCTCCCGTCAACATTTCGATACCACCACACCCATAACTGGCAACATTTTGATACCCTGAATTGGACGCCCTGCTACCATGCTTGTGGAGCAGGGCTTCTAATTTCATTCTGCCAAAATGATTGCTATGCCACCACTACGATTTCCCTTTTCATTCTGCAGGAAACCAGCACTTCTTATCGCTGGGTTGCATCATCAACATGTACCTGGATCGTGTGCGATTTTCTGGGGCACGATGATGAAAATTTTTCCGATGTATTGAGCTTAGCCATCGATCCCAATGATGTGAACCGGGTATAATTGGCAACCGGTTTGTGCGCCTCAAGGTCTATTAAACGAAACAATAATTTGTAAACTATGAATGCGGAAAAAGTGAAAATCACCAGACAAGTCAAAGTAACGGGGCTTCTCATTGCTGTACTGCTTTTTACAAACTGTCATAAAAAGAAGGGCGACTCGCCTGCTCCGGAACTCTCCGTTTCTCCATTGGCTATGAATATTTCCGCAGAAGGTGGAACCGCCGATTTGACAATTAACGGTAATGCAGCGTGGAGCATCAGCAACACTGCTTCCTGGCTGCAATTAAACAAAACATCGGGCAATAGCGGCGGCAGTACGCTCAGGTTAACGGCAAGTTCTAATGGAACGGGTGTTTCCCGTTCTACCGTATTGACAGTAACCGCTGAAAACGGCCTGGCAAGAAGAGTGACGGTTTCGCAAGGCGCCGACCTATATCCATCTTATAACACATCGTCCAAAGCGCCAGATTCCACAGGAATGAGCACCGCAGTGCAACTGGCTGCCAAATTCAAATTAGGATGGAACATTGGTAATACATTGGAAGCAATCGGCGGAGAAACGGCCTGGGGTAATCCGTTGATCACCGAGTCGTATGTGAAAGCTGTAAAGCAATTAGGCTTTACTGCTATTCGCATACCATGTGCATGGGATACGCATGTTGATAACAAAGCCACTGTACACATAGATCAAAACTGGATGAACAGGGTAAAAGAGGTTGTTGGTTATTGTGTCAATAACGGCTTGTATGTTATGCTGAATATCCATTGGGATGGCGGCTGGCTGGAAAATAACATTACCAAACTAAAGCAAGATTCGGTCACTGCCAAACAAAAAGCATTATGGGAGCAGATCGCTACCGCCATGCGTGACTTTGATGAGCATCTTATGTTTGCCAGCGCTAATGAACCGGCTGCTGATAATATTGAAAAGATGGGCGTGTTGGCAGTATACCACCAGACGTTCGTTAATGCTGTTCGTGCTACAGGCGGAAGGAACAGCCACCGTGTTCTTATTGTTCAGGGGCCGAATACAAACGCGACATTGACAGCTGACCTGATGAACACACTTCCTAAAGACCCCACGGCCAATCGCCTGATGGTAGAAGTACATAATTATTTGCCATCTCAATTTTGTTTTCTGAATGAAGACGTGAGCTGGGGTAAAATGGCTTACTACTGGGGTAACGGGTATCATTCAACCATTGAACCTGACCGTAACGCTACGTACGGAGAAGAGAACGACCACATTGCAGACTACAATAAGATGAAAACAAAATTTGTTGATAAAGGGATCCCGGTTATCATGGGCGAGTATGGCGCTTACAGGCGCGATAATACCGCTCATGTGCCCAAAGAGCTGGCCTTGCATAACGCCTCGGTTGACTATTGGATAACCTTTACAACGAAAGAAGCATTGACCCGTGGAATAAAACCTTTCTGGTGGGATACAGGCGGCTCTTTAGACCGGCGAAACAATACAGTAAAAGATCAGCGTACGATAGATGCTCTTTTGGCAGGAGCCAAATAGCCATATTTTGATTTACTTAAACGATTGAAACTTTATGAAAAAAAAATTACTATCACTATGTAAACAAAAGGTTATACTACTTTTTGTTTCCGGACTCTTTATGTCCATTAACGTATTCTCGCAAACCTCAGGTTATGTATCGAAGATTGCGCCTATTGGCGGTGGCGGATTTGTAACCGGCATCGTTACCCACAAAACATCGGGCGACAGGTATTGCCGTACCGATGTGGGCGGTGCTTACCGCTGGGATGCCGCGAACAACAAATGGGTTCAGCTGCTCGATTGGCTTGGCGATTCACAAAGTGACCTTTATGGAGTTGAGGCCTTGGCGCTTGATCCGCAGAATGCAAATAATGTTTATATGCTCTGCGGAACCAATTATGTTGGCACAGGAAAGTCGGCTATATTAAAGTCCACCGATAAAGGAAATACTTTTACTTATACAGACCTTACCGCTACGTTTAAAGTGCATGGAAATGGAAGTGGGCGCGGTAACGGTGAACGATTGGCAGTTGACCCCAAAAATAGTAATATATTATTCTGTGGCACAAGGGCGAACGGATTGTGGAAGAGTACAGATGCCGGCGTAACCTGGAGCCAGACCTGGAGCGGTGTAACTACCACAACCAACGGCAATGGTATTTGTTTCGTGCTTTTTGACCCTTCAAGCAGCGTAGTGAATGGAGCAACTCAAACCATTTACATCGGTGTTTCCCGCACCGGTGGCGCGACTCTATACAGGAGTACAAACGGGGGCGCCAGCTTTACCGACATTTCTCCAACCACCACTTTTATGCCGCACCGGGCCGCCCTGCAGGGAACCACGATGTATGTTACCTATGCGAATGGTGAAGGTCCAAATTTAGGCGAAGGATCCGGAAAGCTATATAAGCTCAACACTTCTACAGGTGTGTGGACCAACGTTACACCTGTTCATTCGAAGGATTATCCCTACGGAGGCGTAAGTATCGACCCTACGAATGTGAACCGGGTGATCGTTTCCACCAATGGCATGTACTGGAACAACCAGTTTGGTACCGGCTGGGGCGACTTCGTTTTCCTCACTACCGATGGAGGATCGACCTGGACCCTTAAGAATGATGGTGCGACCGCTACCTATGATCCTAACGGCATGGGATGGTCTACCGGGGGCGCGATTAACTGGATGGACTGTATCGAGTTTGACCAGGCTAATCCAAACCGGGTGCGGGTAATCGGCGGAGGCGGCGTATATACCTGTCCTGATATTACCGCCACGAATACTACCTGGAAATATGATGTGATCGGCATTGAAGAAACAGCATTGCTCGACATAACAAGCATTCCCGGAGGTTCGGTTATTACCTCTTTCGGCGACGTAACAGGCTTTGTGCATGAGCCGCTGACTGCTGTTCCGCAGGTAAGACTTTCTCCTACAGATGGGAATAACCAGAGCATTGCTTATGCTGGCGCCAACACAAACAGGGTCGTAAGAGCTTCTAACGGTGGAAATGTTATTTACTATTCCAACGATAAGGGAGCTACATGGACGGGATGCGCCACTAATATGGGTACTGATGGAAAGGTTTCCATCAGCGCCGATGGAGGCACTATCCTGCACTGCCCCGGAAGTTCTTCAACAACCTACTATACAACGAACAACGGAGCCAGTTGGACAGCCTGTTCGGGTGTATCCGTACAATACGCTGCTCCGGTGGCTGACCAGGTAAATGCAAATTATTTCTACATATTCTCGCCGGGAACCGGGCAGTTATTCAGAAGCACCAATAAGGGAGTTAGTTTCTCAGTAGCAGGCACGCCGGGCGCATCAAGCGCGAATTATCCATGGGAACCAACCCAGATAAGGACAGTGCCGGGGTTTGAAGGTCATGTGTGGGTACCGCTTTTCGGCAATGGATTAAAGTATACAACCAACGCCGGAGTAGCTTATACAACTGTTTCCAATGTCACTTATTGTAAAGCGGTGGGCATAGGAAAAGCGATGCCCGGAGCCAGCTATCCTACTATTTTCATCTGGGGAACAGTGTCAGGCGTAACAGGCCTTTTCAGATCAACAGATCAGGGCGCTACCTGGCTCAAGTTAAATGATGACGCCCATCAGTTCGCAGGCGCGCCATTGCTCGCCGGAGACATGAACGTTGCCGGAAGGGTATATATGAGCGCCGGCGGCGGAAGAGGTTTAATTTACTGGGAGCCTGCCGCCTGTACGCCTTCTACCATCACCCCGTACGTACAGCTTAATGGCGGAAGCTGGCAGCAGACAGCCAATGGTACTTTAGCTACAGGTGGCAGCGTGATGTTCGGTCCCCAGCCTGTGCAGGGCGGATCGTGGAGCTGGAGCGGGCCGAATAATTTTAGCGCCACTATTCGTGAAGTGCTCATTTCAAATATTCAGGTGAACCAGGCAGGCAATTATGTGGCCACCTATACCAATAGCGGCGGATGCCAAAGCACGCAGACCTTTAACGTAACCGTGACCGGCTCTATACTGAGACAATGGTGGACAGGGATCAGCGGAACTGCAATCAGCAACCTGACCTCTAATGCCAATTATCCAAACAATCCTTCGGGCAGCGGGCAGCTCACCAGCCTCGAAGTCCCCACAAACTGGGCGGATAACTATGGGACCAGAATTCGTGGATATATCCATCCTACTGCAAGTGGAAGCTACACCTTCTGGGTAGCGGGAGACGACAACACGGAATTATACCTGAGCACCAGCGACAACCCGGCCAATGCATCAAGGATTGCCTACGTGAACGGATGGACCAATTCAAGAGAATGGAATAAGTACAGCACACAGCAGTCCACCACCATTAACCTGGTTGCCGGGCAGAAATATTACATTGAAGTGCTTCACAAGGAAGCTACCGGTGGCGATAATGTAGCGGTAGCCTGGCAGGGTCCCGGCATTACACAACAGGTGATCGCCGGAAACTATCTCTCTCCGTTCGTACCGGGCGGTACTTCGGGTGCCAGAATATCATCGGCACCAGCTATCGACGTCAACATGAATGAGGATGTTATTAGCCTGTATCCGAATCCCGCCAGTATGGGAATGTTTACGATCATTCTTCCTGAAATTTCCAAAAATGCGGTCGTAAGAATTTATGATAACCAGGGCAGAATGGTTTACGAAAAGTTCGCTAAAGGCGGTAACAGGATAGCAATCGATTCACGGTTGAAGGCAGGGATCTACCATGTAAGGGTAAATTCAAAAGGATTTAGTTTCACTAAGAAGCTCATTGTTAACTGACAAATCTTTCACCAATTCCGGGAATGCTTCGCTGGAAGCATTCCCAATTTTTGCATAGATGGAAATTTGATAACATTATAAATCATGGTGGTTTTGAAAATGAGTTTAAAAAAGGCTTTTTTTGTTTGGCTCCTCATTGCTGGAACATTTAATCAGTTACAGGCACAGCAGGTTGCGCAATTACAAAGTCCCGACAGGTCCATTGAGCTACAGGTATCCTTATCAGCTTCAGGTGAAATTCAATACAGGATACAAAGATCCGGCGTTACCGTCATTCACCCTTCGGCTTTAGGCGTGATGATGAAGGGCCATGACTTTACACAAGGCATGAAACTGGTAAACACATCAAAACCGGAACGTATAACGGACAGCTACCAAACGAAGAATGCCAAAAAAAGCAGCATTCTTTACCAGGCCAATGAGTTGGTAATGACTTTTACCAATAACGAAAAGAATAAAATGGATCTTATTTTCCGGTTATCCAACGACGGGGCGGCTTTCCGGTATTCTTTTCCCTGGATAAAAAATAATGAAACGATAATTGAAGAGCAATCATCGTTTTCATTTGACAAAAATGCAAGGGCCTGGTTACAACCTATGAGTGAAGCAAAAACAGGTTGGCAGCATTGTCATCCCTCTTATGAAGAACATTATTTGCAGGACATTGCGGTTGGCGCCCAGTCGCCGTTAAAATCAGGTTGGGTGTACCCTGCTTTGTTTAAAACAAATGATACATGGGTATTGATCACCGAAGCAGCACTTGACGGTACATATTGCGGCACAAGATTGATCAATGATTCTGCCTCGGCTGTTTATTCAACCGGCTTTGCCGATCCGAGAGAAGTGTTTACAGGCGGTGGCTTTTTACCGGCAAACAATAAGCCATGGCTTACACCCTGGCGTATTATAACAATGGGGAGTTTGAAAACAATTGCAGAATCAACATTAGGTACCGATTTGGCGCCGGCAGCCCTGTTAAAGGATGCGGCTTTTGTAAAACCCGGAAAAGCCAGCTGGAGTTGGATCAATAGCAAGGATGACAACATCACTTTCACTGAACAAAAAAAATATATTGGCTATGCGGGTGACATGCACTGGCAATATTGCCTGATAGATGCAGACTGGGATACTAAGATCGGATATGATAAAATAGCTGAGCTGTCGGCGTATGCAAAACAAAAAAATGTTGGGTTGTTATTGTGGTATAATTCTGCAGGTGACTGGAACACGATCGCCTATCATCCTAAAGATAAATTGCTTACGAAGGAAGGAAGGGAAAAAGAATTCAGCCGGCTGCAGGCAATGGGCATTAAAGGTGTAAAGATCGATTTCTTCGGTGGAGATGGTCAGAGCATGATCCAATACTACGTTGACATTTTGAATGACGCTGCAAAATATAAGCTGTTGGTGAACTTTCACGGCGCTACATTGCCAAGAGGCTGGCAAAGAACATATCCTCATCTTATGACAGCCGAAGCAATTTATGGAATGGAGATGGTAACATTTGAACAGCATGCAGCCGATAAGCAAGCCAACCATTGCGCTATGTTGCCGTTCACCAGAAACGCATTCGACCCCATGGATTTTACGCCCATGAATCTTACGGGGCTTACGTCATCTAATTGTATAAGAAAAACCACGCCGGCCTTTGAACTGGCTCTTTCGGTTTTATTCTTATCAGGTATACAGCATTATGCACAATCACCGGAAGGGATGGTTCGGGTACCCAATGATGTGAAAGCGTTTTTAAAAAAGCTTCCTGACAACTGGGATGATGTAAAGTTTTTGGAAGGCTATCCCGGAAAATACGCTGTCATTGCCCGGCGAAGCGGTAACCGGTGGTACATCGCGGGTATTAATGGCGATAAAAATGAAAGGAAAATTAATCTTGACATTACCTCATTTAAGAAAAGCAAGGCAACGCTGTTCACAGATGGAGCCAGGGACGAATTGTTTTCAAAAGCCATGCTGAATGCAGCGAAGCAAAAAAAATGTGATATTACGCTACATGCAAATAGTGGATTTGTAATGGTGCTTGAATGATTTTATAACAGAAAATTACTACAGTTTAAAAATAAACGAATAAAATATAATGAGATCCCGTATTCAAATTTTGCTCCCGTTCCTGACAATATTTCTTCTTCAAATATCATCTCATGCTCAAATCACTTTGCCCAAAGTATTTGGGGATAGTATGGTCTTGCAAAGAGGCATCAAAATTCCGGTTTGGGGAAATTCAACGCCCGGCGTTCTTGTCGTTGCAAAATTGGGGAACGTGCAGGCAACAGCGAAAGCGGATCAGCAGGGAAAATGGCAGCTCAAATTTCCTGTGTTTAAAGAAGGAGGGCCTTATGTACTTGAAATTGTTGAATCTGGAAAACCGGGTTCTACAATCAAACTAAAGGGAATTCTTATCGGCGATGTGTGGCTGGCATCCGGACAGTCAAACATGGAATGGCAGGTACAGCAGGCGAAGGACGCAGGTAAAGAAATGGCAAACGCCAATTTTCCCAAAATACGTTTTTTGGTAGTTGAACATAGTAAACAGGTAAAACTTCAAACCGATATTGTAGCCGGCAAATGGAAAATTTGTGATTCTGTAAATGTGGCCGCGTTTTCTGCAGTGGCTTACTCTTTTGCCCGTAAAGTTCACCACGACCAAAAAGTTCCGGTTGGCATTATTCAAAGCACCTGGGGTGGCACGCCGATAGAAGCATGGACAAGCAGAGAGATGTTGCTTACCTCGCCAATCACCAAAGAAAGAACGCTTAGCAATGATACGCTTGCTGTGGACCGTGAAGATTTCGTGCAGGACAGCCTGAACATGATACGCTTTTGGGAAATGGTGTATAATCCGCAAAATAATGCGGATAAGATAGTGCCGGCTGCTGAATATAATGATGCCGATTGGACAACCATTGACATGCCGAAAGTGCTAAAGGATTTTGGAATTGGTTATTATGAAGGAATGGTTTGGCTAAGAAAAAAGATCACCTTGCCCGGGTCATTTCATCAAAAAGATATTACCATCAGCCTTGGTCATCCGGAGATGAACTATTCGCTTTACTTTAATGGTCAGGAACTTTGCAGGAATGTTTGGTATGGTAATCCAACGCATTCATATACCATTCCTGCCAGCCTGGTTCAGCGCGGAGAAAATACCATTGCGGTGAGAATAGCCATGTTATGGGGCGGGGGAGGTTTGAATCCTCCTGCAGAAGACATTTATATTACCGATGGTGCTTCTACAATTTCATTAGCTGGGAAGTGGTTGTATAAAAAAGATGTAGAAACGGCGCTTCCGAAAATACTCAATTATCAATATTACCCAACGGTACTTTTCAATGTGATGATCAATCCGCTTATTCCATATGGAATCAAAGGATTTGTCTGGTACCAGGGCGAGGCGAATGCCGGAGCAGCTTATGATTACCGGAAATTATTTCCCATGCTGATTGCAGACTGGAGAAAACGCTGGCAGCAAGGAGATCTTCCTTTTTTATTTGTTCAGTTGGCCAATTACATGAAAATAAAACCGCTTCCATCAGAAAGTGAATGGGCCGAATTGCGGGAAGCGCAAAGGCTGACGCTTTCACAGCCTAATACAGGTATGGCCTGCAGTATTGATATTGGAGAAGCGAATGATATCCATCCGAAAAATAAACAGGAAGTGGGCCGCCGCCTGGCTTTAATTGCTAATAAAATGGTGTACAAACAAGCATGCATCGCATCCGGTCCAACGTATAAAAGTTTCCGGAAAGATGGCAGTCGCATCCGGATCGGTTTTGCCAACACGGGGTCGGGCCTTTCAACAAAAGATAAACAGGAAGTGACAGGATTTGCCATTGCCGGTAAAGACAAACAATTTTATTGGGCAAAAGCCATGATTATCCACGGAACCCAGGGAAAAGGAAATGAAGTGATTGTTTATTCTGATAAAGTTGCTGAACCGGTAGCTGTGCGGTATGCCTGGGCCGACAATCCTGAATGCAACCTGGTAAATTCAGAAGGCTTGCCTGCTATCCCTTTCAGAACAGATGAATGGAAGGGAATTACGCAGAAATAAAACCAGCGTTCAATCAACAGACAATAGCAAACTGATATGGCACAGATATCAGAATTATTATTTAATTTGTTGCTATTATCACTGCTATGAGATTGTTTGTTAAGTTGACTGCGATTGCTTTTGTGTTGTGCTGTACCGGTTCATTACAAGCTCAACAGCCTGATTATCATTTTCGCCATCTTGATTTTAGTCATGGTTTGTCGCACAACCAGGTTACCGCGATTTATAAGGACAGCCGTGGGTTTATGTGGTTTGGCACTATGAGCGGGCTAAACAGGTATGATGGCTATGTAATTAAAACTTTCCACCACTCAATAAAAGATACCACTTCGCTAAGCGACGATTATATTTCAAAAATTGTAGCCGGCCCATATAAAAAATTATGGATCCAGCTAAGGACCGGCTTTAATATTTACGACCCGGTTACAGAAATATTCGAACGCCGTGCAGATAAATTCCTGCAGCAATTGGGGCTTCCCGGCGCCGGCCTTACCGATATTGTTCAGGCAGGGGCCGGATACTGGTTTGTTTATCAGGATAGCGGCCTCTATTATTATGAACATAATAAACCGGTTGTTTCTTTGCTACGGAATAGATCGCTGCAACCTTTTGCCATAGCTGATGTAAAAAAAGACTCGAAGAATAATATCTGGATCGTTTATACCAACGCCCTTATTGAAAAGATAGATGCTGCGTCAAAAAAGGTTATTGGCCGCACAACAGGATTGCAACAAAAACTTACCGGCAGAAACAATTATTACCATCTTTTTATTGATTCACAGAATGAATGCTGGTTGTATGCAGGTGGCGTATTTAATGGCGCATATCGCGTCAATATGGAAAATAATACGGTGGAGCAAATAGCTAAAGATGAAGGGAAGGCAATATTAAGCAGTAATATTATTGTGCGCATGGCGGAAGACAATAAAGGGCTTTTGTGGATCGCCACAGATCATGGCGGATTGAATGTTCTGGATAAAAAGAATATGCGGGTGCGCGTAGTGCTAAGTAAAGAGGGCGACGATAAAAGTTTAACGCAGAACAGCCTTACGGAAATATATAAAGACGACTTCGGCATCATGTGGGTAGGCACCTATAAGCAGGGCATTAATTATTACCAGGAGGGGATCAACAAATTCCCATTATATACACACCAGGCGTCGGATGCTTCCAGTCTTCCCTTCAATGATGTAAACCGTTTTGCAGAGGATGTCAAAGGGAATATCTGGATAGGCACCAATGGCGGCGGACTCATTTACTTCGACCGCACTCGAAATACCTTTAAACAGTTCAGGCATGACCCGGCCAATGAAAACAGCCTCTGCAACGACGTGATCGTGAGCCTTTGGGTTGACCATAATAAAATATTATGGATCGGTACTTATTATGGCGGACTGGACAGTTATGATGGTAAAACCTTTAAACACTATCGCCACAGTAACAAAGACACCAACAGCCTGGCCGATGACCGCGTATGGGAAATTTATGAAGATAAAAAAAACAATCTCTGGATTGGCACCTTTGAAGCGGGGCTTGAAAGATTTGATCCCCTCACCAAAAAATTTATTCATTACAAGCCTTATGTACCTAATTCTGTACATGCAGGATATATCTCTTCTATAACAGAAGACAGGCAGGGCAATTTATGGGTAGGAACACCCAATGGTATTGATGTGCGATTCAATAATTCCTCATCCTTTAAACAATTGCTTCCCACCAATTCGGGATTGAGCAATGATGTTGTGAATACCGTTTTCAAGGATAGCCGGGATGCAATTTGGGCCGGAACCATGGACGGCCTTAATATTTACAATGCCAGTAATAATAGTTTTCAGGTTTTCAGAAAAGAGGACGGGTTGCCGGATAACACCATTTTAGATATTGCTGAAGACAATGCCCGGCACTTATGGATCAGTACACCCAACGGCATCAGCAGGGTCACTTACCAGCGTTTGCCGGGGAAAGGTTATGGTATTCATTGTGTTAATTACGACCGGCTCGACGGTTTGCAGGAAAAGCAGTTCAATCAAAATGCCGTGCTTAAAACCAGCAGTGGTGAATTGATATTTGGCGGCGCCAAAGGTTTTAATTTGTTCAATCCCGCTCAATTAAAAATAAATACCTATGCACCTGCAGTTGTATTGACCGGCCTGCAGGTCTTTAATCAGGAGATAGCAGCGGGTGAAAAGATCGGAAATCACGTTGTGTTGCAAAAAGCGATCGCTGAAACAGATGAGATCAGGCTGAAATACGATCAAAATATTTTCTCTTTGGAATTTGCAGCACTCAGTTATATCAATACCCGCAAGAATAAATATGCTTACCGGCTGGAAGGATTTAATGACAACTGGCTTTACGCTGATGGTAGCTTGCGTAAGGTGACCTATACCAACCTGGACCCCGGAAAATACACATTTTATGTAAAAGCATCGAATGAAGATGGCATCTGGAATGAAAAAGGAATTGCGGTGAACATCATCATTTTGCCACCTTTCTGGAAAACGCCGCTGGCCTATTTTTTATACACACTGTTTGTTGTTTGTATATTGATCGTTGCCCGGCGGATGGTGATTCAGCGGGCTCGCACCCGTTTTGCCCTTGAACAGGAACGAAAAGAAGCGCAACGCATGCATGAAGTGGATGTGATGAAGATCCGGTTCTTTACCAATATGAGCCATGAATTCAGAACCCCACTGTCGTTGATCATTACGCCACTTGAAAGAATAATCCGTTCTGCTACAGAGCCTTCTCTGCAGTCACAATACCAGTTGATCCACCGAAATGCACGACGCCTGCTTAACCTGGTAAACCAGCTGCTCGATTTTCGCAAGATGGAAGTGCACGAGTTGAAGCTGCACCCCGCCGAAGGAGATATTGTACATTTCCTTAGGGAAACGTGCTATTCCTTTACTGATATCGCTGAAAAAAAACAGATCCGCTTTTCTTATAACGGGCCTTCAGAAAGCCTGGTCACCCGGTTCGACCACGACAAACTAGAACGGATTTTGTTTAACCTGCTTTCGAATGCTTTCAAGTTTACCGCAGAAAATGGGGAAGTGGCCGTTGAAGTTATGATGGTAAAAGATCCCGCCCAACCATTGCTGGAAATTAAAATAAAAGATACCGGCATAGGAATACCTGCCCACAGACAGGATAAAATATTTGAACGTTTTTTTCAGCACGACATTCCCGGCAACATGATCAACCAGGGAAGCGGGATTGGCCTGGCCATTACCAAAGAATTTGTGCATCTCTTTAACGGCGCTATTCATGTGGAGAGCACGGAGTTTAAAGGCTCGTGTTTTACTGTGCAGTTGCCGCTTAGGGAGTTGAACGCACTGGTTGAAACGGCCGGCGACAATCCCGCCGGTACAGTAACATTAATGGAAGCGGATGCAAATGTGGAAGAAGCCATCAATATAGCAGCACAACGCGGCCAGCGCCGGAAAAAATTTACCATATTGCTGGTAGAGGATAGTGAAGATTTTCTTTTTTACCTGAAAGATAACCTGCTTGAATACTACAATATTATAACCGCTGTGAATGGCAAAGAAGGCTGGCAGAAAACACTTTCCGGTCATCCTGATGTAGTTGTGAGCGACATAATTATGCCCGGAACAACCGGTATCGAGCTTTGCCATAAAATAAAAAATGACCGGCGAACGAAACATATCCCGGTGGTTTTATTAACGGCTTTAACCGGGGATGAACAGCAATTGCGCAGTATTGAAACGGGCGCATCCGATTACCTCACCAAACCTTTCAATTTTGAGATTCTGCTGAGCAAAATAAAAAACCTGTTATTGCAACAGCAGGCCCTTCGAAAAACCTTTACAAAGAAGGTGGAAGTGCAGCATGCTAAGATGGATATTGAAAACGAAAGTCCGGATGAGAAATTTGTGCAGAATGTTTTAAAGATCATTGAAAAAAATGTTTCTAACCCCGATTTTTCGGTAGAAGACCTCAGTCGCGCCTTGTTCATGAGCCGCTCGGCTGTTTACAAAAAATTGTTTATACTAACCGGTAAAACGCCTATTGAATATATCCGCACCATAAGGCTGGAGAGAGCTGCCCAGTTACTCCAAAAAACGAATAAAACAGTGGCCGAGGTAGCGTATGAAACCGGCTTCAATAATCCCAAATACTTTTCCAGGTACTTCAAAACGCAGTTTGGCGTATTGCCTTCCACATACCATAATACAGCCAATGACGCTGGTAAAGATAATAATGAGGATGAATGAGTTCTGCTTTGTGAGCAGGTCCATTTCATACCCAAATAATACACCTCCCGTCAACATTTCGATACCACCACACAAATAACTGGCAACATTTTGATACCCTGAATTGGACGCCCTGCTACCATGCTTGTGGAGCAGGGCTTCTAATTTCATTCTGCCAAAATGATTGCTATGCCGCCACAACGATTTCCCTTTTCATTTTGCAGGAAACCAGAACTGACATTTTATTTTTTAACTAACGACTAATTGTTTGCTTATGAGATTTGTAAACATTTTACAAAAGGGCAGGCTACCGCTATGGATTGCCTGTTGCTTTTGTTTGGCTGTGCACAGCTATGCACAGCAATCAGCCGGTACAAGAAAGATCACCGGTATAATATCCGACTTAAAAGGAGCGCCCCTTCCAAACACGAATGTATCGGTTAAAAACACCGACAAGATCACAGTTACCAAT
>DASUVL010000012.1:0-6988 GCA_036379015.1 Niastella sp. | reverse complement strand
TATTCTAAAGCGTTGGCTTTAGATCGATAAAGGGTTGGTTGGTTATACGAAGCGATGCTTCAGGCAATATTATCGCACTGCAGGTACATAGCTATTTATGCCATGTTGAAAGCGTCGATATGTTGTTGGTGAAAGGAGAATAAGCAACCACTTTGGAAAGATTGCTTTTAAATTGATGCAAACGGGCTTCATCAACTAAGTTGGTATCAGAATGTCCAACTGCTAATAATGGTAATGTGAATGGTGTACAGTTATTTTTCATGTGATAAGGTTTTAAAAGCAGATATGTTGCACATAATTAGACAGATTTTTTGAAACATCCATGATGATCATGAAAATTATGTGGGTATTTTACATCTGCTTACAGGCTTTTGATAACGGAGTTATACACATGTATAAAGTTAATCGCTTCAATACTAGAATTTCTTGCATCATAATAGTCTGCATATGAAAAGCGGTTGTACATGCCAGTACATGTTAGTTCCTGGTAGTGCTAATCAATTTCAATATACTTTATATCAATTTCGGTTAAGAGGTAAAGCCGCAAAAAAACGCATCGGGCAGATTTTTCTTTTGCAGCCATTTACAAAGCCTTATATCTCCATCCAAGGCCTATTCAAAAAAAAGCACAGCCCCGGAAACATCCAGGGCTGTGCTTTTTTTATTTAATGAAGACCAACGATTGCTTAGAAAACAAGCGTCAATTTGGGACGTTTGTTTGCATCAGGATGAGCGCTGGAACAGAAGATCCTTGAAGAGTAATATGTTTCATCATGTAATTGCAACAAGATGCCATTGTTTCCATTGGCATAAATATCTTTTACGATCTGTGTAATATCGATACTAGTAAGATCCAGTTGACCCTGGTTTGTATGCGGCATAATTACCTGACCTACAGTAGTAGTGCTCGGCTGTCCTGCCCAGGTAGGAATACCAGAAGGATCCCAATAGCTGCTCACCCGACGGATAGTAAATGAATTGTCAGTTCCGTAGTTGGCGTTTGTTTGATCACCATTGGCGGGTTTGGGATGCGAATAAAGCGTAAGGAAAGCTTTTGTTGGAGCCGTTTCCTTACCACCAGTGGTGGGCAATTGTGCAAACCTGAGCATAGATCTTAATGTAACAGGATCTCCCGATACGGTCCAGGCGCACACATCCAACTCTTTTACGCTTTGTGTTTGTGTAGTTATGTTGGTGGTACCATTCCTTACACCGAGATTGAACTCAATGTTAGTTGACACAGTTTCTTCATCGGTCTTTGTAGATTTACTGCAACTTGTAATAACCATAGGGGATAACAGGGCCAGGAACAAGGACGTTCTTAAAAGGGAAAAAGATTTCATAAGTAAAATTTGTTTTCAAATACAGATTTATTTTCTCGAGCAAAAATATCAGGTTTAATGATTGAGTCCTACTAGTCAAATAAACATTAACAACAATACACCTTGAGAAAATTAACATGTTGTAAAGAGAAAAAAACAGAAACGAATTCCAGCACGGTTCGAATTGAATTTAATTGAAAAAAAATCCAAAATAATTCTGTAAACGGGTTTGCTTTAACATTTATACCTTCTTTCTTGTCTGGTACACCTCCTTCCCTATGCTGAAATGTCGTCAACCACTCATGATCTATATATTCAATTCACCGGATCAACGCCATAACAGTAACGGTATTACATCTATCTTTTTAGACAGCCTTCCTGCTATTTAAATGTTACGATCCACAAAACGCATTTCCCCGTCATTTATGATCAGATTACCCTTACTGATAATAAAATTTATTTTGAATGGGTATAAACGAATAAAATCCTGTGTAGAGAGCAGGAATATGCCATCCTGTCAGCAAGGCAAATGGGTAAAATGGCTAAAGCCCTCGCGAAAGTGGGCTCTTTTGCTTGTTATTTCCACTCTTTTTATACCCCTAAATAGTCAATTTATCCTTCTACTTGTTTCTATTATAATCAACGTTCAACATTCCAATTAATAATAAATCGTAAACATGAAACTCACCAGCTGGCGGACGGGATCTTTTTTGTTTCCAAAACCGCACAGTAAACTGTCCGCTTTCGTACAGGTGTACATGCCATTTTTTCTAAGACCCTTGCCAGCAAAGCCTTTCAGGATTGGCACAGAGGTTGAATTAGGATTTACGTGAGCTATAGGTGTGCCTAAAATAGAAAATCAAGCATCAGAATCCACTTCTATGTTAAGGAATTATTTCAAAATCGCCTGGCGGAATGTAACAAAGTCCCGCTTTTATTCTTTTGTAAATATTATCGGATTATCTACTGCAATTGCATTTACCATGCTGATTGCTGCTTACGCATGGGGCCTGTTACAGGTAAATAGTGACCTCAAGAATGCTGACAGTCAATATATAATTACAAGTAAATGGAAAGACCCTAACCAGGGTTTTGCCATGTCAACATTGGGGCCGTTGGGCAAGGCATTGAAAGATAATTATCCAAACCTCGTAGCTAATTATTACCGGTTCGATGGCATTACTTCAAACGTATCAAAAGGTGAGAAAAGTTTTCGCGAAAACCTGCAGGTGGGTGACAGTACAATGCTGACCATGTATGGTTTTACATTGCTGCAAGGAGATGCGAAAACCGCATTGAATGGCCCGTTTACAGTTGTTATTACAAAAGATAAAGCTATCAAGTATTTTGGCAAGACCAATATCGTTGGCGAAACGGTTTCCATTGAAAGTTTTACTGGATCCAGGCATGATTTCCTTATCACAGGTGTATTAAACCCGTTACCTACCAATTCAGTTACAGCGACCATTGATAATTATCCCGGTGGTTTTTATGTATCAACAGATAACCTGGATTTTTTTGGCAGAAACATGAACTGGCAAAACCCTTTCATTGTAAGTTTTGTCGAATTGAAGAAAGGTGTTACGCCAAAAGACCTTGAAGAACCAATCATTTATTTGCAAAAACAAAACACATCTCCACAGATAGTTGCTGACCTTACGTGTACCCTTGTTCCATTAAAGGATTTTTATTTATCTGCGAATAACGGCCTTGTGCGAAAAATGATATATGCCTTATCAGCCATCGCCTTGTTCATTTTGGCAATGGCAATCATCAACTTTATCAATATGTCTGTAAGCCGTTCTGCGACAAGAATGCGTGAAATGGGTATAAGAAAAGTATTAGGCGGATTGAAGAGACAACTGATGATGCAGTTCCTGATAGAATCAATCATCATTGTATTTTTCGCAACATTGGTGTCTTTTGTAATATTCATTGCGACAAGAAACTTTTTCAGCGGCATATTGGGTAGAGAAATTCCTTCATTGAATGCATTTCCTTTTTACTTCATTGTATTTCCTTTTCTATTTATTTCACTGATTGGATTTGTTGCAGGCATCTATCCGGCATTTATTCTATCCTCTTTAAAATCTGTTGAATCACTTAAAGGTAAATTGTCATCCGTAAAAGACAATGTGCTCTTTCGTAAATCACTGATCACATTTCAATTTGTTACAGCAACTATCGCATTTACCGGCGCTATCATTATCTCAAAACAAATAGACCTGTTCCTGAGCAGTGATCTTGGCTATAATAAGGAATACATTTTGTCGGCACAGGTGCCGCGCGACTGGACGAAACAAGGAGCCAATAAAATGGAAAACATTCGCAATCAACTGGCAACAATCCCACAGGTGCGCCATGTGTCGCTTTCTTACGAAGTGCCTGACGGAAATAACAGTGGCAGCGCATCTATTTACAGGTTTGGGACAGATTCTGCAACAGCCATTACTGCGCAAGCTTTAACTACAGATGAAAATTATCTGAAGGTTTATACAATGCAGTTGAAAGCCGGTTCCTTTTTTGAAGGCCATGCCCTTGATTCAGGAAAAATAATCTTAAATGAAACTGCCGTTTATGCGCTTGGCTATAAAAATGCAAACGATGCCATTGGAAGACAGGTACGAATACCAAATGACCGCACCATTTTTACCATAAAAGGAGTTACCAATGATTTTCATTTTGGTTCTATGCAACAAAAAATTGCTCCTATAGCTTTTTTTAACGTGCAGTTTGCTCCCATCTATCGCTTCTTATCTTTTAAAATATACCCTGGAAATATTCCATCTACGATCAAAAATATACAGTCGAAATGGAATGCATTAATGACCGGTGCACCATTCGAATATAAGTTTATGGATGATGCACTGTCAACCCTATACAAAACAGAGATACAATTGAAGCAAGCGTCTTACACTGCAACCCTTCTTGCATTGATCATTGTTTTGCTTGGTGTGATCGGTTTAATATCACTAAGCATTCAAAAACGCACTAAAGAAATCGGCATAAGAAAAGTCCTGGGTTCTTCTGTTGGCGGTATCGTATTATTATTTCTAAAAGAATTTTTAGCGGTCATTGTAATGGGCGGAATGGTAGCTTGCCCCCTTGCCTACATGATCATGAATAATTGGCTACAGAGCTATGCATATCGAATCCATATCACTGCATCACCATTTATTATTGCAATTGCTGGGTTGGTCCTGATCACTGCCCTGTTAATCTGTGCGCAAACGATAAAATCGGCATTGATGAATCCGGTAAAAAGTTTGAGAACGGAATAATTCAGTCAAATATCACTGGCATATAGCTTACTTTTTCCCAATGCGGTACATTCTGCCGGCATCAGTAACGGCATACAACGCTCCATCCTTTCCCACGGTGATATCCCTGAACCGCTGGCTTTCCTTTTCCAGCAACCTTTCTTCCCCGGTCACTTTGTTGTTTTCAATAACCAGTCGTACAATATGTGGCTTGTTCAGGGCGGCAATGAATAAATTGTTTTTCCACTCCGGCATGCTGTCGCCATTGTAAAAAGTCATGCCACTTGGCGATACTACCGGGTCCCAGTAATAAACCGGTTGCTCCAGGCCTTCCTTCTGGGTAATAGCTTCGCCAACTTTGCTTCCACTATATTCAATGCCGTAGGTAATTGTGGGCCAGCCATAGTTTTTTCCGGGTCGAATGAGGTTCAATTCGTCACCTCCCCGGGGCCCGAATTCATTTTCCCACAGATCGCCGGTTTGGGGATGCCAGGCCAGGCCCTGCACATTGCGGTGTCCATATGAATAAATTTCCGGTCTTGTATTGCTTTTACCAGCAAAAGGATTTCCA
Organism: Niastella sp.; assembly: GCA_036379015.1. Taxonomy (GTDB): domain Bacteria; phylum Bacteroidota; class Bacteroidia; order Chitinophagales; family Chitinophagaceae; genus Niastella. Next base: position 1,835 of record DASUVL010000012.1, on the reverse strand, counting down.
GTTGCCGGTTGTCCGCTGGTAGTTATGCGAATGATCTTACCCAAACCTGAATTAAGCGATTGTGCCTGGGGCCTGGTTTCGAGGTCAGAGCGTTCGCCGGTGCTCACTATCAGGTTGCCTGTTTTGTCGAATAGGATCCTGCCTCCGTAATGCAAGTTGCTGTTGTGCTCCGGTGTGGCGCGGTAAATAACCGTTGCATTTTCTATCCGCTGTTCATCATCTGAAAGCCGGCCTTTTGCCACGCTGGTGAGCGTACCGTTTTTAATATTTTCAGAAAACACCCAATACACCATTCTGTTACTGGCAAAAGACGGATCGAGCGTTAGCCCCAGCAAACCTCCCTGCCCCCGGCTGTTTACCGATGGCAGCCCGGTAATAGGGTTACCAGGTTTCCCTTCAGTCGTTACTATGCGCATGGTTCCCTCTTTCTGTGTGAGCAGGAACCGGCCGTCGGGCATTACCGCAATGCCCCATGGATTTTTGAGATCCGAAGTGATCAAGACGGCTTCATACGGTGTTTTTGTGGTAACACGATTGATCCGCGTCTGACCCAGGAAGGCTGATTTGTACTCCGCGTTGGGAGACTGGGTTTCTACAGGGCCACCCAGGGTATCGCCGGCCTTAGCGGAATCCGCATTTGATCCTTTAACAGCAGTTTGATTGCTGTCGTTACAAGCTATGGTTGTCATTGCAAGACAAATCGCTAAACAGAAGATCTTACTCATATTGCGTAATTTTTTTATTTCGGGCCCGGATTAAAGCAATCTAAGCAATTAGCATCAATGTTTATGCCTGGGTATCGGAGCCCACCTGAAATAATACGCGGCTTATGTTAAATGCCCTATGATGCCTTTTATTTTCCTGCTGGTTTTACTCCCCTTTCCACACTTTTGATATCTTCTTCCCGGTTCTTTTTGAAATCAAAATGTTCAAACTCACTGCTAGGCGGTATATGAATCGTATAGCTGTCGAGCATGTCAATTTCAATGGTGATGCTGTCTGCTTTTAGATCAATGATATGTCCGCCCGCATCTTTTTTTGCAGACAGAAAATGGAAGTGATAACCTGAAATATTTGTATTATCCATAAATGAAGGCAGGCGGTAACCTATCAGGTCTCCCTTCACGTTATTAAATTCAAAAAAACGTTGGAAAGGCAACATGGAAGCCAGCGGTGTATGATCCTGTGCTTTTACCGGTGGGAAAGCCCTGGTTTTAATATAGCTGAAATTCCCACTGACATGAATGGCATACAGGCCGTTCACATTGGTAAGAATGCTATCGAGGTAATGAAAAAGCGACTCTTTGTTCATTGCTCTGGCAATGGTGAACTTTTTGTCGGGATGAAAGAAATGGACCATGGCAAAGGGTGTTAATTGCCGGTCCTCTACAACAAAAGTTTTACCCGTGTGTTGGGTTTGATAGATCTTTCCCTGGAATACGACAAGCTCTCCATCCAGTTTATCCGGAGCGCCCAGGCCAAAATTGCCGTGTCGTTTAAGCATGCTGTATGGATAGTTTCCATCATATAAGCCACCTATCAATCCGGCACCAATACCTACAGTGAAGAGGTGGTTATGGAGTGTGTCTGCACGATTGTTATTAGGTGATGGGATAAATGAAGTGGTGGAAAATATAGTTATTGCCAACGCCGCGACCAGTAAAAGAGTTGTTATGCGCATGATATACCTTAATATTTTAGAGAACAAATATATCAAGGTGTGAGACAAACTAAAAACATTTGCAACTATTATATATATAAATGTCAAAATTGGCGCTATTTATTCACCTAAGTCAAGCGCACAATTAATTCGTGCCGTTTTACCAACATCTTGC
>DASUVL010000011.1:0-7085 GCA_036379015.1 Niastella sp. | reverse complement strand
AACGGTTTCTATTAAAGACATTTCCGATGAGTTGGGTATTTCGCATTCGGCGGTTAGCCAGCTCGTAAGCAGCCTGCAACAAAAAGGGCTTATCAAAACCACTACGGCCAATGATGACGCCCGCAAAAAAGTGGTGGCGTTCACCACCAAAGGCAAAAAATTACAACAACAGGTGCAGCCGGTGTGGGATGCCTTGCAACTGGCTATGGAATCATTGACGCAGGAAGGACGACACAGTAAAACCATTTTAACCGCCATTGGGGAAATTGAACAGGGCTTACAAAACGAATCTGTTTATAACCGGGTGCAAGCCATTTTACACCAGGTACAATAAATAATATTTATGCAACAGGAGTTTTTTTACGGTATAGGCCATTTGACCATTGGAACTGCAGTAGCCCTCGCTGGCGGCCGGCAGAAAGGCGTATTGAATGATGCCGCTATTGCCAACATTCAAAAAAGCCAGCAGCATGTGCAACAGATTGTTGACAACAATATAACCGTGTATGGCATCAATACCGGTTTTGGCGTGCTGGCCAATAAACCTGTTTCAGTAGAAGATACCCGCATTTTGCAACATAAGATATTACAGAGCCATAGTGTAGGTGTTGGCAACCCCATCGATGTGGAAATTGCCAAACTCATGCTCATTACCAAAGTGCATGCATTGGCCCGCGGTTATTCAGGCGCTCAGCTAACCACGTTACAACGTATCATCTGGCATATTGAGCAGGATGTAATTCCGGTAGTACCCGAAAAAGGAAGTGTAGGCGCATCGGGCGATCTGGCGCCATTGGCCCATTTGTTTTTGCCACTGATAGGATTGGGAGAAGTATTCTATAAAGGAGTTAGATACAAGTCGATTGAAATACTGCAGCAATTTGGACTGACACCTATTCAACTGGGCCCCAAAGAAGGTTTGGCGCTCATTAACGGCACGCAATTCATATTATCGTTTGCCGTAAAAGCCGTACAACGCATGCATTATTGCCTGGAAGCCGCAGACATCATCGGCGCTATGAGCCTGGAAGCACTGACCGGTACCAAAGCGCCATTTGATGAACGCCTGCACCGGTTACGGCCATTCGCAGGCAATGAACTGGTTGCTCAACGACTACGGTTATTACTGCATCAAAGCGATATCATGCAAAGCCATGTTGATTGCGGCCGGGTACAGGACCCGTACAGTTTGCGTTGTATGCCACAGGTACATGGCGCCAGCCGTAATGCGTGGCTCCATCTGAAACAACTCACCGAAATTGAATTGAATTCTGTAACAGATAATCCCATCATCCTTAGTGCAGAGGACACCATCAGCGGCGGTAATTTTCATGGACAACCCCTGGCGTTGCCACTCGATTATGCCTGTGTAGCGGCAGCAGAAGCGGGGAACATATCAGACAGACGGTGTTATTTGCTGCTCGAAGGGAAATGGGGCTTGCCCATGTTGCTGATGAAAAATGTAGGGTTGAACAGCGGCTTTATGATACCCCAGTATACCACCGCTGCATTGGTTACAGAAAACAAAACGCTGTGCTTTCCGGCAAGTGCTGATAGCATTCCTACATCACTGGGGCAGGAAGATCATGTAAGCATGGGCAGCATCAGCGGCCGCAAACTGAACCAGGTGCTGGATAACCTGGAATTTATTTTGGCTATTGAATTATTAAGCGCCTGTCAGGCCATTGAATTCAGGCGGCCATTGAAAAGCAGTGAGATCCTTGAATCGGCCCATGATTATGTACGTCAGTTTGTAAGTTTTGCAGAAGAGGACAGAATATTTGCAGATGATATTGATAAAATAAAACGCATCGTCAGTGATTTTTCGTTTGTAGAACATTGTAATGAATTAGCCGGGTTGAAAAAGATCAATTTAAATAAAGGGTTTGAGGCGTTTGGGGTGTGATAAAAAAGTTTTTTGGTAACTTTAAAGAAACACTGGAATATGGAGAACAAGGATAAAAAAAACAAGGACGAGTTAAAAAAGAAACTCCATGGGCTTATTGACGGCATTGACGATGAGCATGTTTTGAATGTACTAAATGAAGATGTTATTGCCTATATGATTTCAACCATGAATGAAGACACAAATGAAGATGAAGACGATTTTGAAGATGATTTAACAGAAGAACAATTGAAAGAATTAGATGAAGCTATTAAGGAAGTTGATGAGGGCAAAACAATAAGCAATGAAGAATTTAAATTGAGAATGTCCCGATTGCGTACAAAACTCAAACAAGAACATGAGTAACTCAACCACTTCACAATACGACATCAAAAAATACAAAACCCCAACCGGTTCGCAACTTACCTGCAAGGGTTGGGTACAGGAAGCGGCGCTACGGATGCTATTGAATAACCTTGATCCCGCTGTGGCAGAACGACCCGATGACCTGATCGTATATGGCGGCCGTGGAAAAGCAGCACGTAATTTTGAAGCATTGGATATGATCATTCAATCATTAAAGGACCTGAATGATAATGAAACCCTGCTGATCCAAAGCGGCAAACCCGTTGGAATTCTACAAACGCATAACAATGCACCCCGCGTATTGATCTCCAACTCGCAACTAGTTCCCAAATGGGCCAACTGGCAACATTTTGATGAACTGGAAAGAAAAGGATTGATGATGTATGGACAAATGACTGCCGGTTCCTGGATATATATCGGTAGTCAGGGTATTGTTCAAGGTACTTATGAAACGTATGCCGCAGCGGCCAGTAAACATTTTGGCGGTTCGCTCAAAGGAACATTGAATGTAACAGCCGGTTTAGGCGGCATGGGAGGGGCGCAACCATTGGCCATTACCATGAATGAGGGCGTGGCTTTGATTGCAGAAGTAGAAGAGTGGCGTATTGATAAACGCATCGAAACAAAATACCTCGATGTGAAAATGACAAGTATTGATGCCGCTATTGACCGGGCTGTAGAAGCCAAACAAAAAGGTGAGGTGCTTTCTATTGGCGTATTATGCAATGCCGTTCACCTGCTGCAACGTTTAATTGAAAGAAATATTATACCCGATACATTAACCGATCAAACATCGGCGCATGATCCCCTGATCGGTTACTGGCCGCATGAAATTTCCTATGAGCAGGCAAAAATATTACGCGAAAAAAACCCGGATCAATATACAGCCTATGCGTACAATTCCATGTACCGCCATGTGCAATTGATGCTGGAATTACAACAAAAAGGCGCCATTACCTTTGATTATGGCAATAATATCCGCGCAAGGGCGCAGGAAAAAGGATTGGAAAACGCCTTTGACTTCCCAGGTTTTGTACCTGCCTATATTCGCCCACTGTTCTGTGAAGGCAAAGGGCCGTTCCGCTGGGCCGCATTAAGTGGCGACCCGCAGGATATTGCAGTAACTGACGAAATAATCAGCAACCTGTTCCCGGAAAACAACTCATTGCAACGCTGGCTGAAACTGGCTAAAGAAAAAATTGCTTTCCAGGGATTGCCGGCTCGTATTTGCTGGCTGGGGCAGGGAGAAAGAGAAAAAGCCGGACTGGCATTTAATGAGTTGGTGCGATCAGGAAAAGTAAAAGCCCCCATTGTCATCGGGCGCGATCACCTTGATACAGGTTCGGTGGCTTCGCCCAACCGGGAAACGGAATCTATGCTGGATGGCAGTGATGCAGTTGCCGACTGGCCTATATTAAATGCCCTGGTAAATACCGCAGGCGGCGCCAGCTGGGTAAGTTTGCATCATGGCGGTGGGGTAGGAATGGGCTACAGTATCCACGCGGGTATGGTGATAGTTGCCGATGGAACTGAGGACGCCGCCTTGCGTTTAAGACGTGTTTTGCGTAATGATCCGGGTATGGGAGTTATACGACATGCAGATGCGGGATACGACATCGCAAAAGAAACTTCCATTAAATTTGACCTTGATTTAAAAAAACGGTTTCATAAATAAATATAATTTTTTATTTTGTTGCGGATACCACCGACCCCGACCGGAAAAACTGGTATTTATACGATGACAAAATATCTTTGTAATCTGTACGTTGTAGCAGGTATGAAGAGAAACATGTATGAAAAATCCGAATTATGAAAACAACCATTTCCTTGTTCTTTTTTGCTTTATTCGCCAGCACTGCATTTTCCCAAGCCAAAGTAGCTTTAAAGATCCTTCAAAACGGAGCTCCGGTAACCCCTGTTAACGGAGAGTATGATTTAAAGAAAGCACCTTTTACAGTCGAATTCACTTTTGACGTTAATAACTGTGATGGCGTATTTGTCTTCGCCGATTTTACCGATGCTGTTTACAAAACCGGTGATAAAGCCCCCTTACCCGACCTGCAAGACATTCCCTACAAAATCGTTAAGGAAGAGAACTTCAACACCAACAAGCAAATGGCTATTAACTCTGACAACTGGTCGTTCTGGTTTTATAACAAAGCCACCAACGAATACCGGTTCGACAGAGATATTAAAACAGTTGATGCCAATACGGCCACTGCTACCAGAACAGTTGAACAGATCTACTTCCCTGTAAAAGAAAAAACTTTAAAAGTTGCCGAGCTCACCGAGCCTTTGTACTTATTTTTCCTGGTTACCAACCCTTACAACCAAAGAGGTGTTGTAAGAGAGTTTTTCCGCCAGAGAATGAAATTGAACTTTAAATAAAGCGAAAGAACATACAACGAAAATGGAGATAAGACGAAAGTTTTATCTCCTTTCTTTTTTGGGCTAAACCACGACAAACAGTTAATGAGTTAATAAGTTCAAAAGTTAACAGGGAAATTCACTTCTCCTATTAAAATCTTTCTCCTTCCTTTTTAATAACATTCTCACGCTTTTAGGCTGCTATTGGCACTATAATTTCATTAATAATGAGCCACTGAGCACAAGCCTGGTGCCAATTTACCTGGTTAAGCTTTATTATTAATTGGTTTACTGAATATTCTATGGGACGTTTGATTATTATATCCAACAGGTTACCTTTTTCCATTGATCACGAGGGAGAACAACTTTCGCTGCGGCAAAGTTCGGGCGGCCTTGTATCAGCTATTAAAAGTTATTTCGAAAGCGATAGTTCAAAAAACAGGGGATTTACAGAAAAATTGTGGGTAGGTGTAGCAGATTTTCCCCAAAATGAATGGAATAAAGTCTCGGAAAAATTCACTGGCCGTGATTTTCAGGTTATTCCCTTATTCGTAAACAAGCTTTTATACAAAGATTATTATAACGGGTTTTCCAATTCCGTGTTATGGCCGTTATTCCATTATTTTCCCAGTCTGGTTCAATATCAGGCGCTATACTTTGATGCATATGTAAAAGTCAACAGGTACTTTGCTGATAAGTTAAGCTCAATTTTACAACCGGATGATACCGTATGGATACACGATTATCAATTGATGCTACTGCCTGAAATGTTACGAACAGATAATCCGTCTATTTCCATGGGTTTCTTTTTACATATTCCATTTCCTTCTTATGAGTTATTCAGAATGCTGCCTGCTGAATGGAAAACATCTTTATTAAAGGGCGTGCTTGGCAGCGATCTGGTTGGTTTTCACACGCACGATTATGCGCAACATTTTTTACAGTCGGTAAAAATGATCCTTGGTGTTGATAGCAATTTTCACAATATTCAATACCAGGACCGCTTAATAAAAGCCGATCTGTTCCCGATCAGTATTGATTATAAAAAATTCAATACGGCCTGTAACGATCCGGAAACAAAACAATATTACAATGAGATAAAAAATAATTTCGCGGGTAAAAAGGTCATTTTTTCCGTTGATCGGCTTGATTATACCAAAGGATTGATGGATCGCCTGAACGCTTTTGACCATTTCATGGATCAATATCCTGAATGGCGCGAAAATGTGGTGTTTATTTTAAACATCGTGCCTTCGCGCGATGATATCCAGGCGTACACCGAACGTAAACAACAGATTGAACAAATGATAGGGACCATTAATGGTAAAATTTCTACCATCACCTGGCAACCTATTATTTATCGATACACCCATCTTCCGTTCAATGAACTGGCCGCATTATACAAGGCAGCCGATGTTGCATTGATAACGCCATTACGCGATGGCATGAACCTGGTTGCCAAAGAATATGTTGCCAGTTCTTCGGCACGTAAAGGCGTATTGATCTTAAGTGAACTGGCCGGTGCTGCCAATGAGCTCAATGAAGCGTTGCTGGTAAATCCCACGGATATTATTGAAGTATCCAATGCAATAAACAAGGCATTGACCATGCCGCAGGAAGAGCAGCAACACCGTATGGAATTGATGCAACAGCGGTTATCGGATTATGATGTTATAAAATGGGTAAGTGATTTCCTTGATCAATTATCGAATGTAAAACTGGAACAGCAAAAGCAACAATCAAAATTGCTCGACGACCGTATCGCCACACAAATTCATTTACATTACCAGATGGCAAAAACTCGTTGCCTGTTACTCGATTACGATGGCACCCTGGTTCCTTTTGCACGGCTACCGGTGGAAGCAAAGCCCAATGAAGAGGTGAGAGCCTTATTAACGGGTTTATCTTCTGATCCCCAAAATAATGTAGTGATCATTAGTGGGCGCGAAGCTGATACTCTGGAGAAATGGCTGGGCGATCTGCCTTTAATGCTGGTAGCAGAACATGGGGCCAGCTTCAAGCCAAAGAATGACCAATGGCAACAAACAGTATCTATTTCCGATCAATGGAAAAATGAGATCCGTCCTATTATGCAAATGTTCGTGACCCATTGCGTAGGTTCTTTTATTGAAGAAAAAACCAATACACTGGCCTGGCATTACCGCAATACACATCCCGATCTGGGCTTTACCCGGTCAAGGGAGTTGATCAATAATTTAACGCAGCTCCTGCAAAACACCATGTTACAGGTTGTGGACGGAAACAAAGTAGTGGAAGTACGTATGTCGGGATTTGATAAAGGTATTATGGCCCTGAAAATAGTAAATGACATGCAACCGGATTTTGTATTATGCATGGGTGATGATACTACAGATGAAGATATGTTTAAAGCGTTAGGAGAACGGGCGTATAGCATTAAAGTGAGCAATGGTCCAACGGCAGCCCAATACACGGTTTTCTCACAACA
>DASUVL010000010.1:0-3236 GCA_036379015.1 Niastella sp. | reverse complement strand
GTTGGTAGAAGATGCTTCTCCGGTAGAATACGACCAGCCTTTGTTCCTGGTAGAACCAGTTTAACTTAATTAGCTAATTCTATAATTAGCTAATCCCGACTTTAGTCGGGATTGGCACATTAAGATTAGCACATTATCATTTAAATCCATGTTCAAAAAAATATTAATTGCCAATCGTGGAGAAATTGCCCTTCGGGTCATACGTACCTGTAAGGAAATGGGCATCAAAACGGTTGCTGTTTATTCCACAGCCGATAAAGACAGCCTGCACGTTCGGTTTGCCGACGAAGCTGTTTGTATTGGAAAGGCTGCAAGCTCCGATTCGTACCTCAATATTCCGCACATTATGGCTGCGGCAGAGATCACCAATGCCGACGGAATTCACCCTGGCTATGGATTTTTGGCCGAAAATGCGCGTTTTGCGGAAATCTGCGGAGAACATAATATAAAGTTTATTGGACCCACACCCGACCAGATACGGTCTATGGGTGATAAAATGACTGCCAAAGAAACCATGATCAAAGCCGGTGTACCTGTGGTGCCCGGTGGTGAAAGTTTGCTGGAAAGTCTGGAAGAGGCCAAAAGCCTGGCTAAAGAAGTTGGTTACCCCGTAATTCTGAAAGCAACTGCCGGTGGTGGTGGTAAAGGGATGCGTGTAGTGTGGCAGGAGGATGAAATGGAAAAAGCCTATAGCACCGCCAAAATAGAAGCAGCCGCCTCGTTCAAGAACGATGGCATTTACATGGAAAAATTTGTGGAAGAACCACGCCACATTGAAATACAGGTAGCCGGCGACCGCTACGGAAAAGTTTGTCACCTCAGTGAAAGAGATTGCTCAATTCAACGCCGTCACCAAAAACTGGTAGAAGAATCACCTTCACCATTTATGACACCCGAACTGCGTAAACGTATGGGGGACGCTGCTATAAAAGCCGCTTCTGCCATCGGATATGAAAGCGTGGGTACCATTGAGTTCCTGGTCGACAAACACCGCAATTTCTACTTCATGGAAATGAATACCCGTATTCAGGTAGAACATTGCGTAACCGAAGAAGTAACCAACTTTGACCTGATTAAAGAACAGGTTAAAATAGCGGGTGGTGAAGCCATCAGCGGATTGAACTACGAACCGCAGTTGCATGCTATTGAATGCCGTATCAATGCCGAAGATCCGTATAACGATTTTCGTCCCAGCCCGGGCAAGATCACTACGTTGCATCAACCCGGCGGGCATGGCATCCGCATCGATTCGCATGTTTATGCAGGCTATGTAATTCCGCCCTACTACGACTCCATGATCGCCAAGATCATTGCCGTAGCACGTACCCGCGAAGAAGCCATCAATACCATGAGCCGTGCATTAAGTGAGTATGTGATTGAAGGGGTGAAAACAACAATACCTTTCCATCAGCAGCTGATGCGCAACGAAGATTTTATAAAAGGTAATTTCAATACCAAGTTTCTCGAAACGTTTAAAATGGTATAGAGGTTAGTTGACAAGTTGATATGTTGACAAGTTGATAAGATAATGCAAAATGTCTTGGCCTTGTCAACATATCAACTTTTCAACTTAAATCTTTCAACCAGTTACTTAACAACAGCACTGTCACATTTATTTCCCTGCCGCCTATTCCTCCATTCGAGTAGCATCGCCCTCTGTTTCTCCGTTAAGATCTCATTCAACGCTTTCTGGTTCATATAAAATTGTTCCCGCTCACGCCGGATAAGTATAGCGAGTCTCCTTTTTTGATCTAACGTCAGGTTCAGGTCACGTAACCGCAACCGTTCCTGTTGATTAATATTCAAAATACGTTGTTGGGCTGTACCGGTTGTCCCTATCCCTATCAGCACCCCCAGTAATAAAAGTCGCACCCATTTCATGGCTATAAAGTTTAATCTCCTTCAATCGTGTCACGAGCAAACCGCGGCACGGGTATTCGACTACGCAAGGCACAGGGAGTTTAACTATGCGTATAACTCATATCCATGAAATCCTGTATATAGGCTTTTTTTGAAGATGAAAGCGCCGATGAGAACGATTAACCAGCTAATTCTCTGGTTAATGCATCGAGATTTGTTTCTACCCCATAAAACGAGGCGAGTTTGCGAATAACGCTTTCTACCACCGCATCGGGGCAGGAAGCACCGCTGGTGATTAATATACGGGCCGGATTACCGGTAGGCAGGTAATCAACCGCTATGTGTTCTTCTTTAGTATGAAAATTATAATGTAGAATATCTTTTGCAGAAAGCAGTTTATCGGGCGAATTGATAAAATAAGTGGGCAATTGCAGCTCACACAATTCAGCCAGGTGGGTGGTATTGCTGGAATTATAACCGCCAACCACAATGGCCATATCAGCCGGGGTTTGCAACATACCGGTAACCGCCGTTTGGTTATCGTTGGTCGCATAACAAAGTGTGTCGCGGGTATCGGCAAAACGGCTTTCAATAGTTGCCGGCGTTAAACCATAATGTTGCTGCAAGGTTTGCTTCAAAAACTCGGCAATCGCCTGGGTATCGGTAGCCAGTTGCGTCGTTTGGTTCACCACGCCAATGCGTTGCAGGTGTTGCGTAGCATCAAAGCCGGTAGAGAACCTTCCGGCAAATTCAGTATAAAAAAGTTCAGCCGGTTTTTCACCGGTTATATATTTTGCCAGGTTTTCAGCTTCCTGTATGTCGTTCACAATGACCGAAGGGGCGTTGCTGGCGGCATGGGAAAAAGTAGCCCTCGTTTCTTCGTGTTTTGGTTTACCGTGAATAACGATGGTATATCCCTTTTGGGCAATCTGCTCACTGCGATTCCATACTTTTTCAACAAAGGGACAAGTAGTGTTATATTTTTCTACCGGAATACCCAGCGCAGTCAGTTTTGACTCAATTTCAAGGGTAGTACCAAAAGCCGGAATGATCACCACATCATCGGCGGTAAGGTCCTCAAACGGGATCAGTTGATGACCATAATTATCCTGCAGAAATTGTACACCCCGGCTTTGCAGATCGGCATTCACCTGCGGGTTGTGGATCATTTCACTTAATAAAAATATGCGCTTGCCGGGATTTGATTCTATAGTGCGGAAAGAGATCTCAATGGCATTTTCTACCCCATAACAAAACCCGAAGTGACGCGCCAGATAAATATGCAACGGGTCAAGCGTCAGCAAGGTTGGGGTAAAATCTTTCTTCATTTTATCCTGCTGTTTGCGGCTGTTTTTAATGGCCGTGATCAGCGGGCT
>DASUVL010000009.1:0-14503 GCA_036379015.1 Niastella sp. | reverse complement strand
CAAGACAAGTATGCTGCCCCCCTGACAAGCAAAAGCTTTTGCATTCGCGTTAAGATTAAAGGTTGAGGTAATGCGGTACTGTGTGTTTTCCGCGCCAGGCACCGGGCCATAGGCCGATGGCTGCAAATCGATTTTGGTTTGCTCAATAAAGAAGTGCATAGATAAGTGGTTTTATCGTTGTCACATCGCTACAGATTAAAATAGTTCGTGGTGGGTTGAACGTGGGTAGGAAAGTTAACTAGATTGAATAAAAAGCCAGGCTGCTAATCATATACTGGGATACGTGAACCAGGGTTGCTTATCTGTTATCTTTTTTTTCGGCTGTAAAAATAACCGTTAGTTCTATACTACCGTATACAACTTTGTGGGTAGTGTTTGTAGTGAGTATTATAAATAAATGTGAAAATGGTTTTAACCAAATCACCTTTTTGAGTGATCACCATAGTACCTGATCCGAACACCTTCTGTTCCTGCATCGATATAGTCAAAAGTCTATTTCATTGATTTATAAACCTAATTACTCGAACTAAAAAACCCGCTACAGGAGCAGGTTTTACAATTTTTGTGGAGTCCGTCGGCAGATTGTCGAACCAATTAAAAGAATTCTTTAATCGTATGTCTGTTGTAAAACAACTAACAGATAAATATCAGTGCTGCCCTTATCCGGAAATGGTGTAAACCTTTCGCTATTTGTGGCTTGTGTCAGCAGATAATATTACCCCTTCCTGTGGTTCCCTTAGAATAATACTCTTTTCATCCAACAAATTTTTTAAGGTTGCTTCAGGTAAATTATCAAGGATCTGGTTTTTCAGATGAAAAGATTTTATTCTGCCATTAGTCTGATGCCAGTTAACAATCTTGCATTTACAGCTTGCATTTTCTACTGTATTTATGATCTCTTCAATAAAGCCGCCTTTCCCTTCTTTTACATAAACTTCCCGAATACCTACAATATTATTCCGGCTGCCCACATCAAAATTCCAGGAAGCTGAAATAATAGGGATAAATCGTGTTTCCTTATTCAGTTGCATCAGTGAATGTCTTGGCGATTCAATGGTACCGGTATTGTTTTTAATATGAGAATAGAGGGATACCAAATATGGAGCTTCATACTGCGCATAGCCTGTATGATTAAAATTAGCTCCATACCTGCTGTAAATAAAATATCCGCCTTTATATTCCATATGCACTACATTAAAAACAATCTGGTGAAATCGATTTGGATCTGAACTTCTGGCCTGCGGTGAGCCAGTATAACATAACCAAATCCCCTCAAGACTATCAATTTCAGCCTGAGTAGGTTGATATGGCAAAATGTTCATGTCTTTTTTTACCAAGCCCCATTCATTTTTTAAACGGAGCCATTTATAGGTTGTAAAAAAAGATGCAGCAAGAACTGCAAAAAGTAGCGCTAAAAGGACTCTTTTCTGATTGTGAAATTTTGAACGATTCTGCCTGCGTAATGCTTCCCGCTCCAACTCATACGTTGAGATTTGGGCTTTAAGTATTTCCTGCTCTTTTTTAAAACGCTCCAGCTCGTTCGCAGGGGAAAACTCAGTCACAAGCAAACATTCATCAACCGGATTTTCCTCAAAACCCTTTCTTCCAATTCCAAAGAGATAGATATAACATGCATCTACAAGAAAGGGCCTTGGGCTTGCAACAATTCCGTTATAAGCATCCTTTATCTGTCCACCGGTAATATCATATTTTCTATACGGATATTCTAGTTTTTCAGGATTAAGGCTGGCGGGATACTTTTCATGGTTCAGTAAATGTGCAGTATTTGGCAGTTCATTACTTATATCGCTCAGTAGTTTTGCCAAATCCTCATAATTCTTTCTGTTTGTATTAAGGGTAATTTTGTGACCGGTGGTCTGCTCATACTTTTCTACCACTCTTGTAAGCAGGTAAACAATCTCTTCCTTGCCGGTCTTAATTTTCATATAACAATATGGCTTTTAGCAATTTGCAACGTTTCGGAAACAAAACAGAACCTTCCGAAAGATAATATTTTCTTCAGAAATTAAGACTTTGTTTTCTTTTTAATTCAGAAGCCATCAAAAATATAAAAGGTAGCCATCCATTGTATATTAGGAATCGAAAAGAGGGTTAGCCTCCCTTAAGATCTGAATTACTCTTTTGCCATTTTTAAACGATTGTAATATGAAAAATGTAAAGCCTGCCCAATACATTAATAATCGCCCCCCTCCTCTTAAGAAGCCAGGGTAATACCTGCATTATTCCGGCACATGTTGCCACTACAATAGCTGGCTTCTTCGTTTTAAAACAACCAAATAAAACATTATGAGAATCATTACAATATTAAAATCATTATATATTTTCCTGCTTTGTTTCTGCCTGGTAAATAGCGTAAAAGCGCAAAGCAAAACAATCTCAGGCAAAATAACTGGTGATAAGGGAGAGGCTCTTGCCGGAGCCACAGTTACCCTTAAAGGGAAAGGTAAGGCTGTTACTACAGATAGCGCAGGGCTATTTTCCATTAGAGCGGAGCAAGGTGATGTACTGATAATATCCTCTGTAGGTTACACGACTTATGATGTAAAAATCACATCAGAGACTAATTACACAATAAAGCTAACCGCTAATAATGCTGATTTGGGAGCTGTGACTATCATTGGTTCCCGCGGCAAACCCCGTACAGATGTTAATCGCCCTGTTCCTGTAGATGTTATCAATTCTAAAGAGTTAGAAAATACAGGGCAAACTGATCTAGGACAGATGGCGCAGTTTACCTCCCCGTCATTCAACTCGGCAAAAAATGGCATCAACGGTGTGGCCAATTTTGCTGACCCTGCTACTTTAAGGGGCATGTCGCCAGACCAATCATTAGTACTGGTAAATGGAAAAAGACGCCATCAGTTTTCTGCCATTAATAATAATGTAACGGTAGGTAAAGGCACTGTTGTAACTGATTTAAACAGTATCCCATCATTAGCGGTTGAACGAATGGAAATTTTAAGAGATGGAGCCGCAGCACAATATGGCTCAGATGCAATCGCTGGTATAATGAACCTCTCATTAAAGAAAAATATAAATAGCGGAACATTTAAAACTCAATTCGGGGTTACAAAAGAAGGAGACGGCGCCACAGCATTGGCTGCCTTAAACTATGGATTTGGATTGGGTAAAAAAGGAAGCTATTTTAATTTTACATTACATTATCAATATGTGGGCGCCACCGATCGGGTTGATCCATATACCGGAATCATCTACAATAGTAACAAGTCGACTGATGATAGCATTCGTAATGCAAAAGGTGTGTGGCCAACCAATAAGCCTGCTTATGTAACCAAATATGGCAGCAACCAGGCAAAAGCATATCAGGCTTTCGTAAACATCGGTTATCCGTTAGGAAAGAACTGGACACTATATAGTTTTGGCGGGGTATCAAAAAAGGATATCTTAGCGTATGGCTTTTTTAGAAACGCAAGTGCCACTGATGCTAATTCAAACACCTCGCTTTTCCCCGATGGTTATATACCGGAACTTCCCGGTAAAACCACTGACTATTCTCTATTTGCCGGAGTAAATAAAATATCCGCAACAGGATGGAATATTGATTTAAGCACCGGTTACGGATCAAACTATTTGGATTTATATGCCAACAACACTACCAATCCATCAATGGGCGCTGCATCACCAACAAATTTTTATGTAGGCCGAAACACATTTGGCCAAAGTACCACTGAAGCTACATTCAGCAAAAGCTTTGACGGTGCATTTGGAACGAAATCTGTCAACGTCGCTTTGGGTAGTCAGTTACGCATTGATCAGTTTAAACTTTCTGAAGGCGATTCACTCTCCTATAAGGTTGGGCCATTAGCGGCATCAAACAATAAGGCTCCCGGCAGCAGTGGAAGACCTGGTATTGCACCAGCGGATAAAGCAAATGAAAGCAGAACAAATATTGGATTGTTTGCAGATATTGAAAGCGATATTACTGAAAAATTTTTGGTAGCACTTGCCGCACGGTATGAAAACTATAGTGATTTTGGCAGTAACCTTTCAGGTAAATTGGCCACCCGTTATAACCTGACAAAGAACTTTGCTGTCAGGGCTTCCATCAACCGCGGATTCAGAGCACCATCATTACAACAGGTTTTCAATAGCCAAACCACATCAACAGTACAGGCTGGTGTTATACGCCAAACAAAACAATTACGCAGCGACGATCCAAGACTATCGGAATTGGGTATTGAATATCCTAAAGCTGAATTAAGCTGGAATTACAACATTGGTTTAACTGCAAAAGCAGGCACACAATTTTTATTTACATTAGACGCCTTCCAGATAGATGTAAAAGACAGGATTATTATTTCAGAACAACTACCTGTTAATAGTTCAATTCCGGCTTTGCTGGAAGTATTTCCGCCAAGTTCAGGTATAAGAGAAGTCACCTTTTTTACAAATCATATCAACACACGTACAAAAGGTATTGATTTTGTTACAAGCTTTAAGCACAGCCTTACACCTACAAGCGGGTTAAATGCCAGTCTGGCTTTCACTTTTAATAAAACAGAGATCACTTCACAAAAACCAACACCAGAGCAATTGCAGGCCGGGGCTGCCAGTCCTGTTAAATTAATTGACACAGTAAGCATATCACTCATTGAAACATCTCAGCCACGGAATAAAATTTTAGCAAGTGTGGGATACCAGGTCGGTAAATTTAATATAACAGCCAAGGCTACCTATTTCGGAAAAGTAATTGCCTGGGAAAAGCCCTCAGGACTTCCACACCGCAGTCAGACCTTTTCGGGAAAAACCCTGGTAGATGTAACGGTTAATTATGACATCACCAGGAAGTTTTCAATAACGCTCGGTTCCAACAATATATTTAATGTATATCCGGATAAAGTATTGTCTACTTATGCATCGTATAGCAGCGGACAAATACCTTATACCCGAAACGCCAATCAGTTTGGGTTTAATGGCGCTTATTATTATACAACATTTAATTTGAAATTTTAAATCGCCATGGTTGAAAATAGTTAGATGGGACAAAACGAAATAAATGAGATTTTCTACAATAAAAGGTTTTAATTGGATAAAATAATACTGATAGTATTTTGTATTGTAGCAGGGCTATTGTTGAGACGTTTTAAAATAGTCCCTGCACACAGCTATCAAACATTAAACGAATTACTGGTCAATTTCTTTATGCCCGCTCTTATCCTTTGGCAGATCACAGAATTACAATTCAACAGCAAATTTATTTTTCCTGTGCTGGTAGCCTGGATAATTTTTGGAGTTGCTTTTATATTCTTTGCCCTGGTAGGCAAATGGAAAAAAATACCGCCAAAGTCGGTTGCATCTTTGATTATTACCGGAGGAATAAGCAGCACCTCCTTTTTGGGGTTTCCGATCTTTGAAATGTTGTATGGAAAAACAGGATTGCAGATAGCTATTTTAATGAGCCAGGCTGGTTCCTTTCTAATTGGGATTACATTAGGGGTGGCTGTAGCTTCCTGGTATTCGTCTACAACTCCATCTGTAAAAGATATAGCTATTAATGTACTGAAGTTCCCCCCATTCATTGCTTTTGTTTTGGCACTCTGCTTAAACATTTCAGGTATTCATTTCCCGATAATAGTGAATGAGATACTTTCTAAACTCAGTAGCCCATACTTAATACTGGCATTGCTGTCTGTAGGCATGCAAATAAACCTGACTGCCAGGAACTCAAATGGAGAATTGCTTACCATCGGACTGCTCTATAAACTGGTATTGGCGCCTTTACTCATATTCATCCTCTATCATTTTGTTTTTTGTCAACAAAACTTAATTGTTACCATCAGCGTAATGGGCGCTGCTATTGGCTCTATGAATACAGCAGCAGTTATAGCCGGTAAATATAACCTTGATTCAAAATTGGCATCGCAAATGGTTGCCATTGGCATCCCACTCTCGTTGCCCGTGCTCTATATTATTCATTTTTTAATGCAACAGTTATAATGAAAAAAGTATTTACCAACCTTACCTTTTGGGTTTTAACAGCAATTACAGTCGGGGCCTTGCTGGGACATTTTGCACCAGCTACGGCTGTAAAGATGCAGCCATTAGGTAAGTATTTTATTGAAATAGTAAAAGTCTTTATCAACCCCATCATTTTTCTTACTATATCGCTCGGCATAAGTGGCATGGGTAATTTAAAAAAGGTAGGTCGGGTTGGGGGCAAGGCGTTGTTGTATTTTGAAATTGTAACTACCATCGCATTATTTATTGGCATTATAGTAGCATGGTTCATTCAACCGGGCAGTGGGGTAAATACAACAGCGGTACAAAGTGGTGATATTTCAAAGTACACTACTGATGCAAAAGCTTTTAGCTGGGTAACTTTTTTAAAAGACAATTTAACGATACAGGTTTTAATAGCATCCATAGTCTTCGGCATCTTTTTAAGTAAATATGGGGGCCGCGAAAAAATAATAAAACCGCTTTCCGTAGCAAGCAAATATGTTTTTAGAGCTTTGCATTGGGTAATGTTGTTTGCACCTATAGGTGCATTCGGGGGCATGGCTTATACTATTGGAAAATATGGTATTGACACATTAATGCCATTAGGGAAGCTGATGCTTACTGTTTATACCACAATGGCCCTTTTCATTTTTGTTGTATTGGGAACAATTCTCCGATATTACAAAATCAGCATCTGGAAATTCTTAAGATATATAAAAGAAGAGTTACTAATTGTATTAGGCACTTCGTCATCAGAAGCTGCATTGCCATCCTTAATGGAGAAGTTAGAAAAAATGGGATGCAGCAAACCCGTTGTGGGCCTGGTAATACCTGCTGGTTATTCATTTAATTTAGATGGTACAACCATTTATTTGTCTATGGCTGTGCTTTTTCTGGCACAGGTGTTTAACGTTGAGTTAACCGGGGGGCAAATATTGACTGTCATTGGAATATTAATGGTGACCTCAAAAGGAGCAGCAGGGGTTACCGGCAGCGGCTTTGTTGTACTTGCTTCAACACTTACGGCAGTTAAAGTAATACCCGTGGAAGGGCTGGCACTATTACTGGGCGTTGATCGCTTCATGAGCGAGGCCAGAGCCATCACAAATTTTATTGGTAACGGTGTTGCAACTGTTTTTCTCGCCAATAATGAAAAAGAATTTGATAAAGCAAAGATGGATGCTGCATTTGCAAACGAAGTATATGAATATGATGCTAAAGAATTAAACATACTACAAGAAGAAATACCGCTTACAGAAAAATAATATTAGCCGTATAAAAGTCTGGTAAAAAAATTTTAAACGTTAACTTATTATGACAACAGTAAACACAATTACAGATCATAAAGGTTTGCTCAATTGGGTAAAAGAAACAGCCGCCCTGTGTACGCCTGAAAGTATTTATTGGTGCAATGGCAGCAAAGAGGAATATGATGCTTTGTGTAACCAATTAGTTGGGAAAGGTACTTTTATAAAATTGAATGAGAAAAAATGGCCAAACAGCTATGCCTGCTTCAGCGATCCAAGCGATGTGGCAAGAGTGGAAGATAGAACGTATATCTGCTGCCGAAGAAAAGAAGAGGCCGGGCCAACTAACAATTGGATGGAGCCAGGAGAAATGAAAAATACATTAAATGGATTGTTACCAGGTAGCATGAAAGGAAGAACCATGTATGTAATACCCTTCTGCATGGGGCCGGTAGGGTCTGAGATCTCTAAAATTGGTGTACAAATTACCGACAGCGAGTATGTTGTTGTGAATATGCATATAATGACCAGGGTTGGTAATAAAGTGATAGAAGCTTTAGGCAGCCATGGAGAATTTATAAAATGCCTGCATTCCTCAGGCGCTCCCCTGGAAACAGGGCAAACGGATTCAAATTGGCCCTGCAATCCCACAACAAAGTATATTGTTCATTTTCCTGAGGAAAAAAGTATTGTTTCTTACGGTTCTGGCTACGGGGGTAATGCATTGTTAGGAAAGAAATGTTTCGCATTACGTATAGCATCGGTAATGGGAAAAGAACAGGGCTGGCTGGCAGAACACATGCTAATACTTGGTGTAGAAAATCCACAAGGGAAGAAAACTTACGTAGCTGCTGCCTTTCCTTCAGCCTGTGGTAAAACCAATTTTGCAATGCTTATACCACCTGTGACAATGCATGGGTGGAAAGTGACAACTATTGGCGATGATATCGCGTGGATTAAACCCGGTAAAGACGGTTACCTCTATGCCATCAATCCTGAGTACGGATATTTTGGAGTAGCACCTGGGACAAATGTAAAAACAAATCCCAATGCAATGGCTGCTATGCGTAGCAACAGTATTTTTACCAATGTTGGTGTAACACCTGATGGCGAAGTATGGTGGGAAGGTTTAACAAAAGAAGCTCCTGCCAATATTATAAACTGGCAGGGAACAAAACATGATCCATCAAGCGGAAAACCGGTTGCACATCCAAATTCAAGATTTACCGCTCCTGCATCGCAATGCCCATCTATTGACAGTGATTGGGAAAACCCTGAAGGTGTACGAATTAGTGCTTTTATATTTGGTGGGAGGCGGGCAACAACGATCCCATTAGTTTATCAGGCATTTAATTGGAACTTTGGTGTATATCTTGCCAGTACAATGGGTTCTGAAACTACTGCCGCTGCATTTGGAGAGCAGGGTAAAGTAAGAAGAGATCCTTTTGCTATGTTGCCGTTTTGCGGTTATCATATGGCTGACTACTTTAATCACTGGCTCCAATTTGGAAGAAATTTGTCTAATGCCCCACGGATATTTGGCGTAAACTGGTTTAGGAAAGATAAGGATGGCAATTTTTTGTGGCCTGGTTTTAAAGATAATATGAGAGTTCTGAAATGGATTGTTGAAAGAGTAAACGGTACTGCTTCTGCTATAGAAAGCCCTGTTGGCTGGGTGCCCCGTTACCGTGATATGGACTGGAACGGGCTTGATTTTACAAGAACGCAGTTCAGAGAAATAATGGAAGTTGACCGGGAGGCATGGAAGGCAGAATTGCTGAGCCATGAAGAACTTTTTGCCCGTATGTATGACAAACTGCCGAAGGAGTTTATTTTTATGAGAGAGTTATTATTATCTGCCCTATGGCGATCGCCGGAGCATTGGGGTTTGCAGCCTGAAAGGTGATTATCTATTTTAAACAACATTGCACCATCCGCCAGCTGGCGGATGATGCAAATGTTGTTTCAGCCAGGCGAATCTATCACCATAGACCGCAACCAGTCTTTTAAACTGATAACAACAAGGGTTTTCTACCCGGGCGCTCATCAGGTTTCTGTGATCGTAAATGGTGAAGAAAAGGCCATGGTGAATTTTAGGCTACAGGTAATTTTGTAACATTAAAAATACTCTACCGACATAAAATATTTTTTGCCCAATTCGGGAGTCCACTGGTACACCACGGAAGGACCCCCATTATAAAAATAAAGTGTTTCCGCTGTATACGCGTCTACTAATTGAACGACGATAATATTGCCATTCGAACCATCCACCTCTCCATTGAAAGTCACCGTTTGTCCTGTTGGGATTTCATAAATGAAAGCCCCTGTCGGACGTAAATCAAAGCTACCACCAGGAAAAGTTAAACTGCATTCAAGCAAAACATCAGGATCGCTAACATTGTTAAGTACGATAAAATTATTGGCTAATGACTTTTTTTGGGTATTAAACCTTTTTTCGTTTAACCAGGGATTGACCCACGTCGTGTTTTTCCATTTTGCTATTTGCTTTCGAAGATTGGTGCCTGTTTTTGCATCATTGGTGTTGTTGTCAGTAACTGTAAATCCCATGGCGAGGCAGACGCACATGACTGTTGCCATTACGGTAAGTAATTGTTTCATACAATAAAGCTTATATGGTTAATGAATAGACCTAAGGATAAATCTACTAAAAGAATAATGGCGGCAAAATGCAGGCTGGATATTTGTTTTTGCTACTTATAACTAATAGATATAGACTATAATATATTACCTTCATTTGAAGGATATGTGCAAACGCGATAAATGGGTGACCTTGACAATCATGGCTTTTATATTCTGTAGGAGTTGATCCCACCGCAAAAATGCAGATATCAACATGTCTTTTTTTATAGAGGGGTAATTGCGACAATTGGTAAGAAAGGTGAAGCTAGTGGGGCGTATTCCAAGCCGCTCTTCTGAATTGCTTAAAACAAAAAACCCCGACGGGTACCGTCGGGGCCGGGTTGTCATTTAATAAAATTTAATTTCCCCATACTTCAAACTCCATCAGTCTTACTGCATCGGTATCATCTGCCTGTGCTACAAAAAAGCGAACATAACGGATGTTGCTAAGGTTCACATCATAGCTTCTCGGGTCAGCATCGTTGATAGTTTCCACAATGCAATCAGTCCAGTTATTTCCATCATTACTGGTTTGAATTTTATATTTTGTATTCTTATCCCAGTCTTCCCAATTCAATACAAATTTTTTAATAGTGCGGCCACTGCCTAAATCATATCGCAGCCATTTGTCGTGGTTCACATTATCGCACCATTTGGAAGTGGATGTATTTCCGTCTTTGGCTTTGTCAGGAGATTCCGCAGCATTCACATAACCCGAAGCAGTAACCATGGAAGTGAGGGCCAGGTTTTGTGATGTACTTGTTGTAACAATAAACGTAGTTACCGTTTTTGCCGGAAGATTGTAGCTGAACCACCCATTTGATGCTACTATAGAACCTACTTTTTGCGGAGCAGTGAAAGGTTGTTCATTGTTGGTTTGCCAAACATCTATCACTGAGCCATTAGTAATTCCTGTTGCATCAACAGAAACTGTTTGACTGGCAGAAAGATTCTTGTTCACCATTACAATGTTTTGATTGGTAGAGGCGTACACTTCTACGTTGCTAAGCGTAGTAGAGGCGGCCGCAGGGCTGCCAAATGGCCGGAATAAATTGCCACCGGAAAACATTTGCAGTCCGTAATAGATGGGCATTGCGTCGTTTACACTTCTTCCAAAATTGGATGCCTCTGAAGCCTTTTCAAATGTAAGCCCCAATGCTCCGTTCAAATCAGCATATTGATGCCCGCGGCCTCCTGCTTTTGCAATATGGCCTGCCACTGAAGCGCCCCATACCGTGGCGATGCTGTTATAAAACCTGTCATCACCATTCCAGCCGGGGTAGCCATTAGCAGTTCTCCATGACCAGTTGTATTCACCCACCTGTATCTCTATCCTGTTTTCTGCGCCGGGAAGTTCAGATGCTATCATCGCTCTTATTTCATTTATTTCATTTTCCCAATTCACCGTTTCTGCCAGCGCTTGATCATCAGACAAAAAACTTACACCCATGGCGTAATGATGATAGTCTATAAAATCGGCCCTGCTGCCTGATAACTGTATAAATCTTCTAAGGCCGTTCATATCAAACCAGGACAGTGCAGGGCCACCAATTTTAGTGGTGGCATCCGCATTTTTCATGGCGCCAAAAACAGCATTGAACATGGTGCAATATTCATCCATCGTCATGCCCGGCTCATTGCCCACTACCCAATATTTAACAGGCATGCCATTGTTTTTGAAATAATTTACAAGGTTCGCTGCATCAGAAGGGGTAATATCATTATCATTAGCGGCGCCACCTATTACTACCATGGGTTCTGACCCTGTGTTTTTAATAGCCGTTATCCATGCCAACCCTGATATGTTAGTTGGGCCGCCACCGGCGCTGGAAATTACATTACCACCATTCCATTTTATGGGCACTCGATACAGGCCCAATTTTAAATTAGTAAGCCTTGCGCTTTGTGTAGCTCCGCCAGGTTGGGCTATACCAGTAGAACCGTAGGTGGAAATAGTTCCGCTAAAAGGATATACAGCTTTGACGCCACTGTAAGTAATGGCCTGGGTAAAATTTACCGTGGTATTACCTGCTAATACCCTATTGCCCGATTTACCCTTTGCTGCCAGGGAACTGTCGTTTACCAGCGTTGCTACCTGGTTGTTTTTTTGGCAACCCAAAATGAGAGTAACCAGTGAAAAAAAGGACAAAGTTCGGTGTAGTTGTTTCATAGACTTGTTCGTGTTTGCTTGTGTAAAACAGATTTGTTCATGTAGAAGTGAACCCGAAATGGTCAATTATAATGCCAGCTTCAGGAAATAGCGTATGCGTAATAGCGTCAGCATGTGCGAAAGTTAGGAAAATGGCGATTATATTATTAAAATCATGTTATGACCGGAAGAACAAAAAGTTACTTATATTGAAGAGTTGTATGAATAAGATCAAAGCAGTCATTTTCGATTTGGATGGAACAATCGGAGACACACTCCCACTTTGTATAAAAGCATTCCGTCAGTCCGTAGAGCCATTGATTGGACGTTCTGTTTCGGACGCAGAAATTATAGCAACGTTCGGCCCTTCAGAGGAAGGAACAATTATGGCGTTAGCTCCAGATCACTACGACAAAGGAGTTGCTGATTATTTGAAGCATTATGAGACATATCACGAGATGTGCTCGTTGCCATTTGCAGGAATAGAAGAGTTGCTGCAAACCTTGAAAGAAAAAGGAGTACGCAACGCAATGGTAACCGGCAAAGGAAAACACAGCACTGCCATTTCGCTTAAACAATTTGGCTTAGAGAATTATTTTGAGTTTATCGAAACAGGAATGCCAGGCGGTCCGAGAAAACCGGAAGGTATCCAGCTTGTCATCAACTACTTTAGTGATGTAAACAAAGACGAAATTATTTATGTTGGCGATGCGCCAAGCGATATAATAGCAAGCAGGAAAGTTGGTATACCTGTGGTAGCAGCAGCGTGGGCTGAAACAGCAGAACCAGAAAAGATGGAAGCGCTTCAGCCAGATAAGATTTTCTATACCATAACCGATTTTTCGGAATGGCTTTATAAAAGAATTTAAAAAAAAGGCAGGATGTCAAAACAGTACAGCACGCAACATGGGTGGCCGATGCGCAACTCCCTTCTAAAACCTCTGGCTAAAATCTATCATATATGCAATTTGAAGCAAACCAATAGACTATTATTCCGACATAACTGCCAGTCCTTTTACCGGACCTGTAAAATCTCCAACTGCAGTAGCAGCGCCGGTAGTTAGATTTATGCTGTACAATTTTGTAACACTTCCTATAGTAAGCAATGCATAGGCTTTATTATCAGTACCGTTGATATCGAAGCCATTGTTGCCGTCGACATTTATACCCAAAGCACCGACTTCTGTCAATACGCCGGAATTGGGGCTGGGATTACCTACTGTATACAACTTGTCGGTTGAAGGATCAATAACATACAAAATAGTACTGGCGCTTAATGCCTGGTTATTGGAATAAGCCGCTGCTGTAACGGCCGGCGTTCCTGGAGATAAATCAGTATCTACAGCTGCCACGACACCTGTTTCAGGGTTTAACCTGATATTCTGTTTGGTATTGCTGATCACTCTTATCCTGTCTACTGATGGGTTAAAATCGAAACCAAAGGTAGCGCCGTTTAAAACCGGTGTGAAAGGAGATGTGCCCACAACAGTAGCAACGGCGGTTGTTTTATCAATCATATACAAACGGCTGGTGCTACCCAAACCATATAACTGGCCAGTAGCCGGGCGAATATCAATGGCCAGAATGACCTCACCCGTATGAAGTCCGGTAACAGGTTTGTCGCTGTTGATCTTGCCGGGAGCAGATACATTAAAGCCAAGCAGGTTATTGCTACTACCAATGGCAAACGCATTGGTAACAGGATTGTCGTCGTCGTCTTTTTTGTTGCAGGAGATACAAATTGAAAGAGATAAAAGAAGTATTAGTGTCAATTCATAAGGACCATAGTTGCATTTCATAACAGTTGTTTTGATGGGTGGTTAAATTATAAGCGGTAAATATATAAAACAGAATGTATATTATATATTACCTGTTTGTGGGCTTTTTACCAGTTTTGCGGCTTCACCTGTTGGAACAAAAAGTTACGTATATTGAAGAATTAGGGTCTATTACACAACCGCCGAAGGATTAATGAAGCAGCAGGATCACGAAATACCACTACTTCTACAATCTTCACTACAATCGCCGAATCATGCGCACCATCCTGATACTTGTTTCCTTTCTTATTACTTTGACAACTTCTGCGCAGTCGTTGATGAATTATTTTAAAAAGAAAGACAGCTTAATTCAAGACGTGCAGGTGTTTAAAAGTAAGGATAACCCTTCTGTAGCGGCTGTTATTGCAGTTACGGACCCTGACTGGTGGGAGACTTTGTCAGTAGTGAAATTGAAAAACAACAAGATATTATGGCAGGCTTCTTTTGATTCATTGCCGGTTGAGCAATCTATACGGTCTGTCAAACAAATAAAACTACATGGTTTGTCAAACCTATTTTTTCAGGTGTATGGTCAAACGCATATGGGAAATGGCTTCTATTATTTATATGAATTACTGGGAATGAAAATGGTATTAAAAGCGTCTACCCGAGCGGTTGATAGAAATCGGGACGGAGGG
Source organism: Niastella sp. (assembly GCA_036379015.1). Lineage (GTDB taxonomy): Bacteria > Bacteroidota > Bacteroidia > Chitinophagales > Chitinophagaceae > Niastella. Next base: position 30 of record DASUVL010000009.1, on the reverse strand, counting down.
TATAAATTAAAAGGAGACTTGCGAGAACAT
>DASUVL010000008.1:0-4926 GCA_036379015.1 Niastella sp. | reverse complement strand
TTTTTTTGCAATAAGAACGGAATACCAATTGTTGATCTTGTGCTCTCCATAAAAAGCTGACACTAATCAAATACTATTAACCATTAAACCTTATCCTTGAAAGTAAGATAATAAAAGCCAGTTAAGAATAAATGGAATGTTTTAAAGTGTTCCATTTATTATTTTAATCAACTTTGCATTATTATTACACGGAGCAGATCACGCACCGTATTAAGGAGTATCTGAAATAATGCCATAGATTATTTCACCACGCTCATCTTCCCTGTTTGCACCCATACTTTTTCCTGTGTCTTCAGGGTAATGCGGTAAATATAAAAGCCTTTCTGAAGTACAGACACATCGAATTCTGAATTGTGATAACCTGCTTTCCTGATTGCATTCACAAGCGTTGTAATTTCTCTGCCCAGCATATCAAACACCTTTATGGTAACATGGCCTTCAGCCGGTAATTCATAATAAATTTTGGTGATAGTGGAAGCCGGGTTGGGGGCCTGGAATACGCGGAAGCGATCAGGCAATTCCGTATTACGTGTTGAAAGCTCGCTTCTATCGGTAACTACCCTAGCCGTTTCTCCAATACATTCGCCCAATTGATCGCCGTGGCTGATATGGTCCAGGGCGTCGGCCGTTTTGACACACAGCGTCTCCTTTCCCTTATGGCAGATCAGAACTTTTTCTCCTTTGCCACAGGTCGGTAAGGGTTGAGCGTATTTGATGGTTGTAAAATCAAAACCAGACTCAATACCTGTGCTCAATCCGGTGACATACACATTACCTAAACCGTCAACAGCTATCGGGTGTGAAGCACCAAAAAATCCCGGACCATCTATATCATTGCCGGGGCCATTATATCTTGCCACCCACTGCTCAACGCCTGCCGTATTGTATTTAATAGTTGCAAAGTCGTATCCGGTCTCTACACCGGTGCTTCGCCCTGTCACGTAAACATGTCCCTGGCCGTCCAGGGCCATAGCGATAGCCTCATCATGACCATCAGCGGGACCATTATACCTGCTTACCCAAACCTCATTTCCATTTGCATCGTACTTGATGGTGGTATAATCGTTATTTGCTTGTTGGGGTTCAGCAGCGCTTTGTCCGGTAACATATACATTATGCGAAGCATCCACAGCCAGTGCTAACGCTATGTCAAGAGAATTGCCTGGACCATTATAAAAGGCTGCCCACTGCTCATTTCCGTTGGCATCATACTTAACTGTAGCATAATCGTAATCAGAGCCTTCAGTTATACCGACAGTACGTCCTGTTGCATATACATTTGCCGATTCATCTACTGCAACAGCCAGCCCTTCATCATATAGATCTCTTGGCCCGTTGAATCGTTTTACCCAAAGTTCTTGTCCATTTTTATCATATTTAATGGTAATGAAGTCCGCATTCGGGTCTTCATCCTGATCTTTAGGGCCATTTCCGACTATGTAAATATTGCCAACCTCATCCAGGGTTAAAGCGTTGACCGCATCAAGATTACCTGGGCCGTTATACGTTGCCACCCACTGCTCAATTCCATTCTTATTATACTTAATTGTTTCAATAACGGAGGTCGTGCCGGCTTCGGTTTCGGCAAGACTTTCACCCGTTATGTATACATTACCTTCTCCATCTACTGCAATTGATTTGGCTACATCAAAATCATTACCCGGGCCATTATGTCGCGCCACCCATTGCACAACTCCGGCCGAATTATATTTTATAGTGGCAAAATCAGCCCCCGTGGTAATTCCCTGGCTCCATCCTGTTACATATACGTTACCCCTGCGGTCTACGGCTATAGAAAGAGCTATATCATCAAAGTTGCCCGGACCATTATACCGGGCTTCCCATTGTAATACACCGGTAGCGTTATATTTGATGGTGCTGTAATCCGATCCGGGGCCTGCGCCACCGCTAGGCCCTGTTACATACAAATTTCCCTCCTTATCCATGGCAAGTGATGTGGTTGCATCTATACTGTTCCCCGGGCCATTGTGCCGGGCAACCCACTCCTGGGTGAATTGTGTAATGCCAATGGCGGGAAGAAGAAAGAATGTCGAGAAAAGCCAGGACTTCCTTAAAAGTAGCTTGTTGCTCATAACCGATAATTTAATGATTAAGGGAGGGTACTATCAAGGTGTTGACTAAAAGGGAACGATTGCTGAAACGCTGGCCGGTTCTTTTGATTAGAAGGCTAGAGACGATGTGCTTTGCGGTATAATTAAAGGTACTATTGCCTGGAACAAAATACAATGATTTGGGTCAGCATGGCAAAACTGGACAAGGAGAAATATGTAGCGACTTCGTTAGAAGATAAACCTTCGTTCCATATACCCGCACCACTTACAGAGCTGCGTCCGTGTAATCTTTGGACTTCGCTTTGTAGTGCAAGCTCGTCCTCACAGCTTCTGCCTAATAGTGTTCGTGTTCCTCGGGCCGGAACTTTGCCTTAAGCTTCCTTCAGATTCCACTTCGCAGTGAACACCCTTGCTCTTGGCTAATGGTTGGTGATTACAAACCCTCATAACGGACTTGCACCGTCAACTTTATCGCCATGCAACAACCTTTGCATTTAATTACTCGCAATACTTTTTAATAGTCCGAATAAAGCAAACAAAATCGTCGATGTAAAGACACCGATAGCTTATTGTTTGACTTATAGCAACACATGATTACTGACCTGGATCATGAAACAGCTCGTTAGTAGCAGAAGGTAAAAATGATACTCAATAGAACCTTGCCAATTGCGAAATATATTTGTAAATTAAAGTAGTGATCTTTTCCAATCTCCTGGGTTTGGTGTTTTTTGTTAAACCTGAACTATTAAAAAGCCTAATAATTCTTTTTCCCTGTCCTTTTCCAATGTTCAAATCCGTTTTATTGCCTGCAAAAAAAACTACTTTCTAATAAATCCCCCAAGAATTCAACATGATCCCGGATAGTTCACATGACAGTTGATACGTTTTGCATCAAAATGATATCAAAAATGAAAAAAGGCTTATAAAACTCGTCGTTTTATAAGCCTTTGGGATGTTTTACCTTCCTTAACGTCGGGGCGGCTGGACAATTGTCTAACTCCCTGATTGAAGATTTGCTAAAATTTAAGGAGTGAAGCTAACGAGTGAAGCTTATGATAAGTTATTTAAAAAATTAATTAGCAAGGCTGCACAAAAAGGCTAGATAACTATCCTGATCGACAAATAAAAAGCTGTAAATTCGCCGTTATGAGAATGACTGTAATGTTATAAACTTTCTCTTCGACTTAGCTATAGAGCAGCGTACTATCATACCTCGATAGCGCGCTATATTCATTTCCAATAATACATTTTTCATCTGAGTTCGTACACTTTGTATTGAACCTGTCAGCACTATTTTATGACACACAAACTTTCATCCTCAGCAATAGAACAGTTTATTCACGAAGGCTTTGTTCGTATTGAAAATGCCTTTTCTGCTGCAACAGCAGCCGCGGCGCGAGACATTTTATGGAAAGACATTCCTTTTAACAGAGCCGACCCTAATACATGGACAGCCCCCGTGGTTCGTTTAGGCATGTACACGCAGTCTTCTTTTATCACTTCTGTAAACAGCCCTGCATTACATGATATTTTCAATCAGCTCATAGGCATAGATAAGTGGATACCCTGCCAGAGCGTTGGTACTTTCCCCGTTCGCTTCCCTGCTCATGAGCAGCCTAAAGACACAGGTAAACACGTAGATGTCAGCTTTTCCGGCACAGATCCATCCAATTATTTTGAATGGCGTGCTAATGTCAGATCCAAAGGGCGTGCCTTGCTAATGTTGGTATTGTATTCAGATGTATCCGAAGCTGATGCTCCTACTATTGTATATAAGAGATCGCATATTGATATAGCCCGGATGCTGGCTCCTTATGGAGATGAAGGACTTTCCTTCATAGATATTGCCAGCCGTCTAAATACCTTGCCACAGCATGAAGAAGCATTTGCTACCGGTAAGGCAGGCACTATCTATTTGTGTCATCCTTTTCTGGTGCATTCGGCTCAGCCGCATAGAGGCGTGGAACCTAAGTTTATGGCTCAGCCGCCTTTGTTGCTGAAAAATGAGCTAACCATTGCTGATGCTACATCAGGCTATGCGCCGGTGGAGGAAGCTATAAGACAGGCGTTAAATTGACAACATTCATAGAGGCCGCTTAGACGGCCAATCGAGGGTAATTGTAGTTTTAAATATTTATGGAAATCGCTTTCGCGTTTTATTTTTCCCAACACCGCCAGCTCTTCTTCCCGGCCGGGGGAATGACCAACCCGAGTTTCTATGGGTTCCATGCGAAAATCTTTCAGACTAGTTGCCTGCTGTATATACGCCTTCACCTTGTCCGTATTAGCTGGGATACGCCAATACAGGATATTGCCAAAACCCAGGAGTTTTATCCAAGCCATTTCCCCAAGTGTTGTTAAACCAGTGGCAGCAATTTTCTTAAGAATAGCACCGATCTCGCTGTCGATTCTGCTAAAACTTTGTTCAATATCATCAGACTCTTCTCCATAGTACGTGGTATTGCCATAATGTTCATAAAACTGCTGACTAGGGTAAAACAGCTTTCCATTTCCCTGGAACGTTTGCTTCGTTACATCGTATATATAAAACTGGTTGCTTTCATTAGTGAATTGCTTCAGGTAAAATACTGGTATAAAATGATGTCGTTTGGTTTTGCTCATAAATGCCGCATAATTACATTTCCATATTAAACAAAAAACGTGAAAAACACCTATTGTTATATGGTTCCAAAATAGTAATCTCGATAAAATTACTGCTACCCTCAACCATCAGTATTCAACCAATCATAATAACTTATATGCCTAATCCCATTAACGTGAAGATAAAAGAAGTAATTTCTTCTGATCCAATAAATCTTACCGTAGAAGTAGGCGTTTGGGAGCCATCTGGCGG
>DASUVL010000007.1:0-10907 GCA_036379015.1 Niastella sp. | reverse complement strand
GTTTTTTGCGGAAAGGCGATCAATTCTCTGCGTAAACTGGCTGGAATAATTAAATGTGTGAGGCGAACGTATTTTTTCGTCTTACTGCTATCAATAAATGTGGGCTTATGCCTGCTTTTTTATAAAATAGATATCCTGATTTTCATAAAAATGTAACAGGTCTTCTTTTGCAGTTGTTATGGCCTTTATGTTATCCTCATAGTAGAGCGCGCCTATTGAAAATTCATAGGCATTTGACATAAGTTTTGAATGTCCTTTATCTCCGGGATCATTTTTATGAGGCGCCAGCTTCTTAAATCTGGCGATAAGAGCGAATACCTTAGTGCTCCCGAGGTAGTCAATGACTTCGGTTGCCTTATATCTGTTCTCTATAATTTCATTACAAAGTTCTACAGCGGCTAACCGTAACACCCGGTCACCTATCATTTCGATCTTCTTAAAGTTGTGTTGTTCTTCTGTCATACAAATTTGGCAAAAGTAATCAAATTCTATCATTACCAACGACTTGAAGGCTTTTAAATTTTGACCGGGCTTGCCCGTGCTCCTACCCTGACAGCCGTTCGCCGGAGGCCGAAGCCTTTGGCGAAGGCACTCGAACGAAGCTCCGGTGGCCCGCCAGCATTTACAGCTGTAAACAATAAAAAAGCCCGCCGTTTCCCCCGGTCCCGACATGTTCACACGATAGGACATGTCGGGAGGGTTCGCGGCGGGCGAAGGTGAACTGTGAACTATTGGTACTGCGGATTTTGCTTCAACTCCGCTCCTGTATTCTGTGTTATTTCGGTGGTTGGTATAGGCCACAAATTATGAAACGGTTCAATGCTCAATCCGGATCTGGGGTTGTATCTTTTGTCGCGATCGTATAACAGTCCCAAACGGGTAAGCGTAACAGCCCTGAACTCTTCTAAATACAGCTCTCTCAGGCGCTCGTCCAAAATATAATCCATATTCATTTCCGCGGCCGTAGCAGGTGTGGCGTTAGCCCTGTTTCTCACCACATTTATATCATCTGCCGCTTTCTGTGTTTGAGATTTTCCAAGATAAGCCTCCGCCCTGAGCAAGTAAGTTTCTGCCAGGCGGGCCATATATTTTTGCAAGAACAGCTTTGTAGCGCCATTGAGCAAAAATCCTCCAAAAGGGTTAGTCGTGTTGGTTAATATGGCCGGACCGGCTACCGCAACAAAGTCTCCCGCCGAAGGTGATGCCTTTCTGATCACGGGGTAAAAATTGCGGATGGTGTCCCTGAAATCCGCAGGTAATGTTCTGGCCTTATAGCCATCTTTTACATACCACTTGCCGTAATCGGGAGAGGTTGAACCCACACCGGAAAGGCGTATGTCTCTTACAATATTGTATGATGAATTACGAATATCGCCTGGAGTCCATATTTCATACAGAAAATGGGATGTTGGCCGTATCCATCCGATACCATTGGAAGAAATGCTATCTATAAAACTTCCGTTAAATAATACATTTTTCTTGGTATTGGTTCCTGTTTCCGCAATTCTTAAGCCCCCCAGGCTTGGCACTACCGCCCATGCTGTTTGATCGCCCACAGCAGCCGGGTTATTCAAGGCTGTTTGGATTACCAGCAGCCCTTCCCGGTTACCCGTAGTGTAATTTTGATTGTTGTACTCAAATAAGTCACGGTATACATCTCCCGGGAGAATGGCCTTTCTTCCAAAACGGCTGGTCATCAAAGACACGCCGGAATAACTGATCACACTGGAGGCACTGGCAATAGCGCCATCATAATCTTTCAGGGAAATTAATACTTCGGTCAGGACGTGGTTCGCGATCTGTTTGTTCACCACGCCGTCGCTTACTTCATTTATATTTTTTAATAATCCAACTGCCTGCTGCAGGTCCTTTTTACATTGCTGATATACTTCATCGCGCGAAGCCCGTACATAATCGTACCGGGGCTCTGTGAGCTCATTCAGCTCAAGAGGAACCCCACCATATAAGTTGGCCAGTACATTGTATGCATAGGCTCTGAAAAATAATGCCTGCCCAAGGAAATTATTCTTTTCGGCATCAGTAAGCTGCGAGGCGTTGGGCACCCTGGCAATAACCTGGTTGGCGTTGCTAATGATCTTGTAATACACGGTCCAGATATTTTGCGGAATAAAATAGCTGGGTATCATGGTAGCTTTATAGGCATTCAATTTTGCTGCAGGATCGTAGTCAGTACCATTGAAGGCAAAATCAGTGGCATAGTACAATCCAAAATAGCAATCGAGGGCGTTGGTAACGTTCATGTTTCCCATGTAAATATTCCTGACGCCATTGTACACGTTATTGATAGCCTGCTGAAACTGCGCTGGAGTTTGCAGCGAATTATCCGGCGTATATGTTGACAATGGCTCTTCGTCTAAAAAGCTCTTCTTACAGGAGAACAAAACACTCCCCATCATAAGAATATATATGCTAACTAATATTTTTTTCATGTCTTACTGTTTAATTGTATAACCCTTAAAATGATACGTTTACTCCCAATGAATAGTTCTTCATAACCGGGTATCCATTTTGGTCTAATCCCAACCCGCCCGGAATTCTTTGTCCGGTCGATGTCCTTTGGTTGGCAGATGGATTGGCTTCGGGATCCCAGCCATCCCAATCGGTAATGGTGAGCAGGTTTTGCGCGTTCACATAAAAACTGCATGCTTTTATGCCTTTTATCCGCCGAAGGAAAGCATCAGGCAAACTATATGTAAGCGTTACATCCTGCAGGCGAACAAAACTTCTTGACATATAAGGCCAGAAATTCTCGCCCAGGGTAGCTACATAAGCAGCTATACTTCTGTACTGAGCTCCCGGGTTATTGGGCGTCCAGTAGTCGAATACAAAGCCATTGTTATTTCTGATCTGATCAGGATTTTGCAACATGGCGCCCGGTTTACCCAGGTAGCCGTTCTTGCCACCCTGAACAGAATTGATAAAGAATTTAAAATTAAAATTCCTGTAGGTAACACTGTTTGAAATACCAAAACTGTATGATGGGTCCAGTTTTCCTATTATCTGTTTGTCGTCGGTGGTAATTATGCCGTCCTTGTTGCCAATATCATCAATCTTGTATTGTCCTGCCTTAAAGCCCTGTGCTGCTAAAGCTGTAGGAACCGTTTCTCCAAGCTGATACATGCCGGTGATCTTATAATCATAGACTACACCATAAGGCTGACCGGTAAAGAAGCTCAGGATGGGATCTGTTCCATTAATTAAGTCTTTGCCTGTGCCGTCAATATCCAGTACCTTATTCCTGTTCCTGAAGAAATTAACCGTTACATCCCATTTAAAATCCTTTGTAGAGACCGGAACGGCTGTGATATTCAGCTCCTGACCCCTGTTTTGAATTTTACCTATGTTGATCAGGTAAGAAGAAAATCCGGTTATGGTTGGTGTGGCCCTGGCGTTCAGCAGGCTCTTTGATTGGGAGAAATAAACATCCAACGATCCGGAAAGCCGGTTATTAAAGAATGAAAAGTCTATACCGGTATTGGTTGAGTTGGTGGTTTCCCATTGTAAATTTGGATTATGGAATTGCGACAGGTATGATCCAAGCTGCGCATTTCCCGGGGAACCATACAAATATCCACTACCCAGTCCAACGGTCATTTGAGCCAGGGTTTGATACCTGCCTACCGTTCTGTTACCTGTAGACCCGTAGGATACCCGCAGTTTAAGATCATTTATCCATGAATAGGATTGTATAAAATCTTCTTTGCTTACACGCCATGCCAATGCAATAGAAGGGAATGTGGCGGTCTTGTTTTTGCTCGAAAAACCGGAGAAGCCATCTCTTCTTATAGTACCGGTGAGAATGTATTTTCCATCATAGGAGTAGGAAGCCCGCGCCATTTGATAAAGCGCCTGTTCCTTCCAGGGCAATATGGAAGGATCGTTAGATGCAATAAGCCGTGAGGGATCGCCAACATCGAGCCTGTTATAAGATAACACACCGTTGAGGATGCCTGCCGCTGAATCTTTAGACCCTTCATGTTTGTTTACTTCGGCGCCATATAGCAGGGTAACATCCACGCCATGCACCCCAAACTCTCTTTTATAGGTGAGGATATTATCTATAGTGAGAAAATAATCGCTCATGTTTGTTCTATAGGCTGTAGCTTCAACAGTAGGCTGATTGTAATTAAACCTGTTATAGAATATATAATTGTTCCCGAAATTCACCCGGTAGTTTAATCCTTTCACATGCGGGATGTCTACACTGGCATACACATTACCTATGAAGTTGAGGTTCCTGTCCTTGTCTCTCGACCTTTTCAGTATTTCTATAGCCGTTGGCGTGGTGGTGTTTTGATAAAATGTGAGCATCTCGCCCGTTGTGGGATCAAAAGGCAGGGTGTAAGGTTTTAAGTACATGATATCGGAGAATGTGGGAGATACACCACTAAAATCGTTAATGGATAATCCCGTTTGCGCACCGATCGTAAGCCAATCCGTCACTTTTGTATCAAGGTTCAGCCGTATGCTGTGTCTTCTGTAATTATCATTAAGGATCAGGTTCTTTTGATCAAAATAACCGTAGCCAAAATAAAATTTGGTCTTCTTTGATCTGCCACTAACGCCAATGGAATGATTTTGGATCCGGGGACTTGAGTTGGTAAGCAAATTCCACCAGTCTGCCGTATAGCCGTTTTTATAATTACTGGCCTCCACTGCGGCCAGTTTAGTGCTGGGATCCCAGTTCGGGTTCATTTGGGTGGGGTCGTTAGGGTTTCTGCTTTCAGACAAATACCAATCCCCGACCTTTTGTATATACTGAGCGCCCGTCATGGGCTTCATTTCTTTTTTTGTCATTTCCTGTATGGAATAAGATCCGGTATAATCAACCGTTATCTTGTCCATGCCGCTTGCACCGCTTTTGGTAGTAATGAGCACAACACCGTTGGAGGCCTGGGAACCATATACGGCAGCGGCGCTTGCATCTTTCAGCAGGTCGATACTTAGAATGTCTGCCGGGTTAATGGAAGTCATCGTTCCCCTGTATATAAGCCCGTCCAGTACAATTAATGGGGCAGTCGTTCCGGAAATTGAGTTCCTGCCGCGGACCATCAGCGTAGGGTCGCTGCCCGCCGTTGTTGTCTGTCCAACAGTAAGTCCCGGAACAGTTCCTCTTAAAGCCGACATCACATTCGAGTTGGGCGATTGCTTCTGAACCTGTAGGTTGGCCTTCACTACCGCACCTGTAACATCCTGGCGTTTTCTTGTACCATACCCCACCACTACCACATCTCCTAAAACTGCATCGCTAAGCTTTAAGGTTACAGAAAGCTGGGTTTGATTACCAATAGAAATTTCCACCGGTTCAAAATTTACTGCGGAGATCTCAAGCGTTTCGCCCTCGGCCACCTCAATGGTAAAGTTACCGTCGTTGTCGGAGCTGGTACCCCTGGTTGTATTTTTTACTTTTATGGAGGCCCCGGGAACAGGAGTTCCGCTCTCGGCACGCACCACGCCTGTAACTCTTTTATATTTTGCGAAGGCAATAAATGTTTGATCGGTCAGCGTGACTACAACCTTATAATTAGGTATAAGTTTCCATTTGAGATTGGTTCCATTAAACAGCGCAGAAAGCGTTTGGAAGATCCCTGCATTTTCAAGATCAATGGAGAATCGTTGATTGGCCGGCAGGTCATCGCTGCTATAAAAAAACCTGTATTTGGTTTGACCTTCAATTTTCTTAAAGATCTCCTGAATACTTCCATTGACAATATTTAGGTTAATTGTCTCTTGCGCATGGTTTTTAGCCGATACCTGTAAACCGATAAAAAGAAATACGGTGGATAATCTCATAAGCAGTTTAATTTCCCGTAAGCATAAAAAGGCCCTTACAGAAAAAAAGCAATCGCTAATTTTCATAAATTTGTTTGGTTTTAAAAGACTAAGATTTCGTTTGAAACTGAAGTGGGGGATGTGGCGCATTCCTCACTTTCTTTTATGGCATGTAAAGCTCGTTAGATCATAAACACATGGGTTTATTATTAATAAATGGTGATTTGTTTGTTATTAAGGGTATATTGGAATGGTTTGATCATTTGTAATATTTTCAAAATATCCACTGCGTTATCTGCATCATAAACACCCGTGTACTTATAACCGCTTACTACCTTGTTCTTAAACTCAATATGTACATCAAACTGTCGCTCCAGGTCCAATGCTATTTCTGAAAATGGTTTATCAAAAAAAGCCATCTTGTCATTCAGCCACGAAGTTTCAACGATAACACTATCCTGGACCTTTATACTTGTAAGTTCAACTTTTTTATCTACCGTGGTAGGCATTGGAGCTGCATCGCCATCCGCATTTTTTTGTACAATAATTTTTTCAGACGGTTTCAAAAGAATTTTATGGTGCGAATCGGCACGCAACGTCAATTCAATGCTCCCTGTCAGCAACGCGGCTTCCATCCTGTGTTCATTTGAATAGTTACGCACGTTGAACTTAGTGCCCAACACTTTAATATCTGCTGCATCAGTATGAACAATAAAAGGAATGGCGGCATTATGAGTTACCTCAAAGTAAGCCTCTCCTGTGAGATATACTTCCCTTGTTTTAGCAAAGTCTTGCGCATAACTAACCTTACTTTGCGCGTTCAACCGCACAATAGAACCATCGGGTAAGGTCATAGTCGACCTTGATTCTTTATCGGTGCCTGTTGCAACAATGGTCTGCTTATTATCTGGTAACTGCTTATCCTTATTTAATAATAGCCATGTTAACCCCACAATTAAAATAGCAGATGCGGCAACCAGCGCCCTGACCAGGGGCCTTTTAAAAGAAAAATACCCCCTGGCTAGTATACCCTGCTCTTTCGTTTCATCGGGCCCACTCACCGGGTACATCATTTTGGCACGATGCGTTACATATGCGGTTTCAATATCAACATCTGATACTTCAGGTGAATGCGTTAGTATTTGATTATAAAAGAATTGCAGCTCAGGATGGCTTTGAAGTATAGATTCCAGCTCTGCCTGCTCTGAGGCCGGGCATTCCCCGGCCAGTTTACGGCCGAGTAAATCATAAAACCTATTTTCTACAGATGGATGCATACAATTAATATTGACGTATAAAAAGGAGCTTACCGTGAATGGTTGAAAATTATTTTTCTTCAGTCAGATACTTATCCAATGCGGTGCGTATCTTTTTTAGCGCAAGGCGCATATGTGTTTCCGCCGTATTGAGTGTGATCCCAAGCACTTCGGTCACCTGTTTATAAGGTAAGCCTTGTTCTTTGACCAACCGGAATACCAGTTGAGATTGGGTTGGTAATGCGCGGATTGCTTTGGCAATAAATTGCTCCAGCTCGCCCCTGGCGTATACACTCTCAGGTGAATTTTTGTCAATCACATGTTCCTGTAAATTATCAGAGAGGGCAACGGTAGACGCTTCGCGATTTTTCTTCCTTAGTACATCATATGCTTTATTGCGGGCGGCTTTAAACAGATAAACGGTTAGGTTTTCGACATTGTTTAAGTCCTCCCCCATCGTCCAAACCTTGAGCATCACTTCGGAGACAACCTCCTCTGCATCCTCTTTATTGTTGAGAATAGCGGTACAAAAACTTAATAGAACAGGATAAAAATGATAGAATAATTTCTTGTAAGAATCTTCGTCCTGTAAACAAGACATTTTTTTCTGCAACATCAATATCTCCTGGGCGGCAAGTTTCACTATCTAACGATAAGTTAAGTTATTATAAGTTTTTCGCAATTTAACCTTAAAAAGACACAATGCTGAAGCAATTTTAGCAAAACAAAATCAATGTGTTATGAGAATGTGTCGGAGGGATTCGATACGTCTGGATCATTTGCCAGCATATGCACCTGGAGAAAGCCCCGAAATGCGGGGCTTTTACTTTTTTTATTAAGTGGAAAAAAGTCTTTTTTATAAGGTTTTTTTACTATGTTTAGCGAAATTCCCGAATAATTCAGCAATAACGTATCCTATGATCCATGCATTTACCAAAGAAGTTATGTTCCCTCCCCCACGGCTGTGCCAGCCCCGGATGTCTGCAGGATCGAATCGAATACACCATTACAATTTTTAGATAGATAAAACCCTCTTTTATTTTTAATGGAAGTAAAAGGGATCTTCCATTTATAAAAACCTGTTCCCTAAACCCAACCAAATGCGAAATCTTTACGTTGTTTTTTTTGCTTTTATTGTCAGTCTAACTTACCAGGCCAGCGCCCAAACACCCATTTCAGGCACTTATGTAACCAATGGCATGGTAAGGACCATAGTTCAAAGCGGCAATATTATTTACCTTGGCGGCGATTTTACGAATATAGGGCCAAACATTCCTTATGGCGCTTCGCTCAATGCTACTACCGGCGCTCCGGATCTTTCCTTTGCCAAACCCAATGGATTGGTATTCGCAGCGGTACCTGACGGCAGCGGCGGTTGGTATATTGGCGGCACTTTTACAAAACTGGGCAGCCTGACCAGGAATCGTATTGCCCGCATCAATGCAGATGGAACAGTGCATGCCTGGGACCCCAACGCAGGTGGTACGGTACTTACCATAGCTGTAAACGGCGCTACCGTGTATGCAGGGGGATCTTTTACCAGTATCGGCGGACAAACCAGGAACCGCATTGCGGCCCTCGATGCCACTACCGGGCTGGCTACTGCCTGGGATCCCAATGCAGGTAATACGGTAAATACCATAGCCATAAACGGTGCTACCGTGTATGCAGGCGGAAGTTTTACCACTATCGGCGGACAAACCAGGAACCGCATTGCTGCCCTCGATGCCACTACCGGCCTTGCTACTACCTGGGATCCCAATGCAGGTAATAACGTATATACCATAACCGTAAACGGTGCTACCGTGTATGCAGGTGGAGCTTTTACCAGTATCGGCGGACAAACCAGGAACTACATTGCTGCCCTGAACGCTACTACCGGCCTTGCTACTACCTGGGATCCCATTGCAGGTAATAGTGTAAGTGTCATAGCTGTAAACGGTTCTACCGTGTATGCAGGGGGATCTTTTACCAGTATCGGCGGACAAACCAGGAACCGCATTGCTGCCTTAGATGTTACTACCGGCCTTGCTACTGCCTGGGATCCCAATGCAGATAATACGGTAAGTACCATAGCCGTAAACGGTGCTACCGTGTATGCAGGCGGAACTTTTACCACTATTGGCGGACAAACCAGGAACCGCATTGCTGCCCTCGATGCCACTACCGGCCTTGCCACGGCCTGGGATCCCATTGCAGGTAATAGTGTAAGTGTCATAGCTGTAAACGGTTCTACCGTGTATGCAGGGGGATCTTTTATCAGTATCGGCGGACAAACCAGGAACCGCATTGCGGCCCTCGATGCCACTACCGGCCTGCTTACCGCCTGGGATCCCAATGCAAGTAATATTGTATTAACCATAGCCGTAAACGGGGCTACCGTGTATGCAGGCGGAAATTTTAACACTATAGGCGGACAAACCAGGAACAACATTGCCGCCCTCGATGCCACTACCGGCCTTGCCACGGCCTGGGATCCCAATGCAGGTGCTACGGTATTTACCATGGCCGTAAGCGGTGCTACCATTTATGCAGGCGGAAATTTTACTACTATAGGTGGACAAACCAGGAATCGCATTGCCGCCCTCGATGCCACTACCGGCCTTGCCACGGCCTGGGATCCCAATGCAGGTAATACGGTAAATAACATAGCCATAAACGGTTCTACGGTGTATGCAGGTGGCGCTTTCACCACTATCGGCGCACAAACCAGGAACCGCATTGCGGCCCTCGATGCCACTACCGGCCTGCTTACCGCCTGGGATCCCAATGCTAATGGTTCAATATTTACCATAAGTGTAAACGGTGCTACCGTATATGCAGGCGGAGGTTTTACCAGTATCGGCGGACAAACCAGGAACCGCATTGCTGCCCTCGATGCTACTACCGGCCTTGCCACTGCCTGGGCCCCCAATGCAAATAGTACCGTAAATGCCATAACCGTAAACGGGGCTACCATTTATGCAGGCGGCGCTTTTACCACTATTGGCGGACAATCCAGGAACCGCATTGCTGCCCTGAACGCCACTACCGGCCTTGCTACTTCCTGGGATCCTAATGCAGGTCTTACCGTACATGCAATAACCGTAAACGGCGCTACCGTGTATGCAGGCGGAAATTTTACCACCATGGGTGGAGAGGTAACCGCTTTTTTCAGTGCCCTGCCCACTACTACATTACCACTTCGTTTTGTTTCATTTACAGCTACTGCACGGCGTGATATGGCGGCTACAGTGCTTTGTAAATGGTCAACCGCCGACGAGCAGAACACGTCGCATTTTATGGTAGAAAGAAGCGCCGATGGAATTTATTTCTCAAGCATCGGCATGGTGGCCGCAACCGGTAACACATCTCCGGCTGTTCAATCCTATTCATTTACCGATAACAATCCCCTGGCAACAACCGCCTGGTACCGTTTAAAACAGGTTGACCGCGACGGGGCCGCTACCTGGTCAAAGATCATTGCCGTTGCTGCTGAAAGTTATGCTACCAGGATGCGCATTTTCCCCAACCCTGTTCAGCAGGATGCAACGCTGATGGTTACCCTCGGGGAAAAAGAATATGTGAGTTATACCATCTTTGATCAAAACGGAAGACAGATCGTAACTTCTTTTCTTTATCTCGATAAAGGAAGCAATAGCATCAGCCTGCCGGTGCAAATGCTTATAAAAGGCACTTATATTATAAAAGTTAAAGGAACAAAAACGAATACACAATTACAGTTTGTAAAGCAATAAAGAAATGGTACAGGGTCGCCGGACCCTCAATTAAAATTCGAGACGAGAAAGTTCTTTCCTCTGTATCATTTTTAGTAAGAATATTTCAGACCAAAAAGCCTCCCGCCCCCCGCCACAGGCG
>DASUVL010000006.1:0-4279 GCA_036379015.1 Niastella sp. | reverse complement strand
CAGGATTGTAAATTAAAATGTAAACGTTGTAAATTATTGTAAATAATACCCTGGACCTTAGAAACTTGCTGCTTAAGATCATCGAAAATCCTTTCAATTAGTTTTGCCCTAATGATATTCAATACGCTCATCTAAAACATGTTATAAAGATGCAAATCTTTCAATAGGTCTGTCGCAAGGTAGAGGCTCTTCGGTAATTCGTTTTTTTATACAAACAAATGATGGCGGGCCGGTCCATGTCCCCGGCCCCCAAGGCTTCACAGAAATGTGGAGCTTTTTATATGGCCATAGCACAGCTGATATTTTAGCTTCGCTCAATACAACTCTATTACAAATGCTTATGGAAAGGCAGCCTAATGGTAGGGTAATGGTAGCCTTATGGCCTGGGTATTGTACGGGGACGCCTATTTTTATAACAGGTAGGTACGTGATGCCCGTTTCATGCCGCAGCGTTAATTTGAACAACAGAAATGGTAAATCGAAAAGGCTTTTCAGGTAGCCTGGCAGGTTTGCTTACAACGACGCTTATGCTATAACCCTTTTCAAAACTAACGCTTCATATGAAAAAAAACATGCGATTGCTATGGATACACATCCATACGGGCCGGGCTTGCCCTTTCAAAGCCGCTCCTTTCCGAAAGTATCATACATTCAATTTCCTTTCTCTTTTCGGGGTGTTCCTGTTATCGCTCGCTGCCGGCGTTTCCCGCGCCCAGCAATGGCGGATACTGGGCAATGAACAGGCTGTTGCTTCCGTAGCTTCTGCTTACACCAATATTGCATTGGTGAATGAAGGGGCCACGGAAGTGCCCTACGTGGCGTATACCGAAAGCGGCGTGGCCAAAGTAAAAAAGCAGCAGCCAGACAGTTCATGGTCGCAGGTCGGCGGCAACCTCGCTACCGGCAGTGCTGCGTATATCCGCATTTATACCGACCATGCCGGCGGTTTGTATGTTACCTATATGGATGGTGCTGCCGGCAACCGGCTGGCAGTTAAAAAATACAACGCCGGGTCCAACACCTGGGAACCTCTGGATGGTAACAACGCCAACCTCTATATTTCCGCCGGTTCGGTTAATAATTCCGTTTCCCAGTACAGCAGTACGCCCCGCAGTTCGCTGGCATTCGATTCAAACCATACGCCCTATATCGCCTTTGGCGATAACGGCAACCTGGTTCCCTTCGTCAAAAAATTCGACGGCACTTCATGGGTGACCGTTGGCGACAGCGCCGTCAATGCAGCGGCAAAAGCCGTGGCCCTTGGTTTGGTACTGGATGAGAACGATGTTCCCTGGCTGGCATATTGCAGCCTCACCAGCAATACTTCCACAACCGGAAGCATGACACTGTACAGGTATAACGGTAGTGTATGGGTGGCTGTCCCGGCTACGATCGGCGGTATTCGCCATACCAGTATGGCGCTTAATTCCGACGGCAACTTGTCTATAGCCTATTTCAATACCGGTAACTCCAACAGGGCTACCCTAATTACTTATAATAAAACGACCGGCGTATGGAGCGCTGCCATCTCGCTGAGTGGCCGCGATGCGCCCGGTATCAGCCTCATCAGGGATAATAGCGGCAACCTGTACTGTTCTTTTATTGACGCCGTTTCTTCCGCTTCTGTGTCGGCGGCCCGGGTGTTCAAACTGTATACAGGCAGCACATCGTGGAAAGAATTGAAAGATCCCAACGTATCCGTTGGCATCGATCAGCCGGTAGGCAACTTTTCCATGACCGTGGGCAGCGATACGGCAAGCCCTTATGTAGTATATACAAGATTAAATTCCGCCGGCATAAACACACCGGTAGTGCGGAAGTTTATTCCTCCGCCTCCTCCGATGCTGATCACCACTTCGCCGGTAAGTAACATTGCCGCGAATACGGCCACAGCCGGCGGCTATATCTCAAACGATGGCGGATCGCCGGTGATGGAAAGAGGGGTAGTATACGGTCTTAATTCCAGCCCCACTGTTGCCAATAACAAGTTGACTGCGGCAACTGCCGATACGGGGGCTTTTAGCGTTACATTAAGCAATCTTGTTCCCGCCACTGCTTATTATGTGCGGGCCTATGCCATCAATGCCGGCGGTACTTATTATGGTAACAATGTAAGGCTGAGTTCCCGGGCCACACCTGATGCGGTAGTGAATACACCAAAACAAATGGAATACCTTACCCGTGGTGTGGTAGCGGTGCGTCGTAATACCAGTACTGTATATATCGGCTGGCGTCTGCTGGGTACTGATCCGCAGGATATTGCTTTCAATTTGTACCGCGATAGCGTACAATTGAATACCTCGCCAATTACCAGTTCAACCAATTATATTGATTCTGTTACTACCAACGGAACTTATACAGTGCGCCCGGTTTTAAATGGGGTAGAAGGAGCTCCTTCCGAACCCGTACCCGTATGGGCTAACAACCAGTTGCTCATCTCCCTGCAAAAACCTGGCGGTGGCGTCACTGTTGACGGGGTTGCTTATACGTATACGGCCAATGACTGCTCGGTGGGCGATGTGGATGGCGACGGCGTTTATGAGATCTTTCTCAAATGGGATCCCACGCGGCTGAACCATAATTCGGGCGGCTATTCGGGTGAGCAGCTGATCGATTGTTATAAACTCGATGGTACGTTGCTGTGGCGCATCAATTTGGGTAAAAACCTCAATGCTGGTCCGCACTTCACCCAGTTTATGGTATACGACTTCGACGGTGATGGTAAAGCTGAAATGATCTGCAAAACAGCCGACGGAACTATTGATGGTACCGGTTCAGTGATCGGCGATCCTATAGTTGATTACCGCAATTCAGGTGGCTGGGTCGATAAAGGTCCTGAATTTCTTACTGTATTCAACGGCCACACGGGAAAGGCGATGGCTACTGTAAATTATGAGCCTGGCCGCGGCAGTTATTCCGATTGGGGCGATAGCTGGGGCAACCGTGCAGAACGTTATGTAAATGCAGTAGCATACCTCGATGGCGCACGCCCAAGCATGATCGTTGGTCGCGGTTATTACGATAAACTGGTACGCGCTGCCTATGACTGGCGCAACGGCCAGTTGACCATGCGTTGGATATTCAATAGCAAAGACCCCAACGAGCCGGCCAACAACGCTTACAGCAGTCAGGGTAACCACCAGATGACCATTGGCGATGTAGATGGTGATGGAAAAGATGAGGTGATAAACGGCTCCTCAGCTATCGACGATGATGGTACCCGGTTATGGAGCAACCGTAATGGCCATGGCGATGCGTTGCATATGACCGATATGGACCCCGACCGTCCCGGTCTGGAGATATGGCAATGCCAGGAAAGCCCCAGCGAATACACGCCCTACGGTTTGCGGTTGAACGATGCCAAAACAGGCGAAACAATATTTGGTGTGCCAAGTGGTGGCGACGTTGGTCGGGCACTCGCTGCCGATATCGATTCAACACATAAGGGGTATGAGATCTGGGGATCTGCAGGTGAGGGATTGTATAGTGTTAAAGGAGCGTTGATAAGCTCCAACAGGCCTTCGTATAATCATGCCATCTGGTGGGATGGCGACCTGGCCCGTGAGCTGCTCGACGGGAACGTGATGGATAAATGGCGGCCTTCAACCAATTCAATGGGCCGATTATTCACCATTTACCAGGCGGCGCCTGTTACAGGTAATAACGATACCAAGAAGAACCCCTGTCTTACCGCCGACCTGTTTGGCGACTGGCGCGAAGAAATGATCTTGCGTTATTCAGATAATACAAAGCTGGTGATATTCACCACCAACATTCCCACGCAGCACCGCATTTATACACTCATGCATGACCCGCAATACCGCACGGCTGTTGCCTGGCAGAATTCCGGTTATAATCAACCGCCGCATCCTTCTTTTTATCTGGGTTATGATATGCCGGCGCCACCCATACCGAATATTGTGGTGACCGATAGCATAGCACCGCGTGTATATACAGTTAACCGCCTGAGTACTGATTCAACAAACGCAACGGCAGTAACGTACCGGGTCATCTTCTCTGAAAATATAAGCGGCGCAGATGCTGCTGATTTTACTTTGACCACAACCGGTGATCTGACTGGTATAGTAGGTGATGTAACAGCCGTATCACCATTTGTATACGATGTAACTGTTAATAATTTAACCGGTGAAGGAACTTTAGGCGTTGATGTAAAAGAAGGCGTTGCCACTATTACTGATGCTGCTGGTAATAGCCTTGCCGGAGACTTTGCCAGTGTTGAACTATTTACCCGGGTGAAACAACAACAAACCATTACGTT
>DASUVL010000005.1:0-6088 GCA_036379015.1 Niastella sp. | reverse complement strand
GACAGCCTGGGTAACTTCACATTGAAAGTACCCGATCATAATGTTAGTATACGGGTAGAAGCAGATGGTTACCAGGCAAGGGAATTGGCGCTGCAGGGATCAGCTGTTGTAAAAGGTTTTTTGCATGAAGATGATTACAGGTCTTTTTATGACGACATCACAACTCCCTTTGGCGTAAAGACGCAAAGCCATATAAGTAATGCATCCGTGTCTGTGCAAACAAAAGGCAACTGGCAGGGAATACCCGAAACACCGGATGCTTATTTGCAGGGGAAAGTGGCCGGGCTTTCTTCCATCCGCCGCTCTGGTAATCCCAATATTGGCGCCAATCTTTTTTTGCGCGGGTTTACCTCCTTGTATGCGAATAACCATCCATTGATAATAGTAGACGGTGTAATTTTCGACATAGGCAATTATGGAAACCCGCTGAGCGCCGGCGCCTATAACAACCCGCTGGCTTTTATCGACAGCAGGGATATTGACAATATTACGGTCATAAAAGATGCTACCTCTATTTACGGGGCCAAAGCAGCAAACGGCGTAATACTTATTACAACTGCGCGCGCAAAACAGGAAGCTACCAGAATAGATGCTGCTTTATATGGCGGTGTAAATTTTGCACCAGCTAACATACCAGTGATGAATGCTGCTGATTACAGGGTGTATTTATCGGAAATGCTGCAGTCAAAAGGGGTTACCGACAAAGATATGCAGGCGCTCCCTTATATGAATGACGATGCGGGCAACCCCGACTATTACCGTTATCATTATAACAACAACTGGCAAAAGAAAGTGCTCGGCAACAGCTCCATGCAAAACGGTTACCTGAAAATTACCGGTGGCGATAATATAGCTAAATATGCTTTGTCAATGGGCTTCTTAAAGAATGAAGGTGTTGTAAAGAACACCGGGCTTACCAGGTATAATATGAGATTTAATGCAGATCTTAATCTCAGCAAAAGGTTAACTGCCGCTGCAAACCTGAGCTTTCTCTATAGCGAGCAGAAGTTGAAAGACCTGGGGCTAAGCTTTTTTACGAATCCCATCTATACGGCTTTAGTGAAAGCTCCTTTCCTGCCAGAGAACGAAGTGGCCGATAATGGAATAGAGTCGCCCTCACTGGCAAACAAAGACACTTTTAATATAAGCAACCCCGTTGCTTTGATACAGGATATGCAGGCAATTAATAAAAGTTACCGGTTCAATGGCACCGTAAAGTTCAATTACCTGCTTACAAAAGACCTGTCGCTGGCCAGTACCATTGGCATTACCATTGATAAAATAAGGGAAACTTTTTTTGTGCCGCAAAAAGGGATTGTAAGCGATACACTTGATAACGCTATTGCTTACAACCGCTCGGGCGCACAGGTGATGCGGACCTTTACTGTTTTCAATGATACCCGTTTTGCCTACAACAAAACATTTAACCATATTCACCAGTTCGATGCCCAGTTGGGCGTACGGTATGTAAGAAATACTGCAGAGCAGGACAACGGCTTTGGTTTTAATGCTGCTACCGATCAGTTGACAGGGGTAGGGTATGGCCTCAATTCATTGCGCCGTATAGGCGGTAGCCTTGGCCAATGGGCATGGTTCAATACATACCTGCATGCCGGTTATAACATGTCGGGCAAATATTATCTTTCTTTCGACATGGCGGCGGATGGCTCTTCGCGTTTTGGAAAGAATATTCCGCAGGATAATATGGCTTCTTTACGTGCAGGCAGCCGCTCGCTTGCGTTGTTTCCTTCGGTATCAGGCGCCTGGCTTGTTTCATCTGAGAAATTTATGGCACGATACCGTTTTATAGACTTATTAAAAATAAGGGCTTCCGCAGGTATCACCGGTAACGACGATATCGGCAATTTCACAGCCCGTAAATATTATGTGCCGCAAAACCTGCTGGGCGTGTCGGGCCTTGTGCGTAGCAATATTGGCAATGAGCAACTGCAATGGGAAACAGTGAAGAAATTAAATGCAGGGATAGACATTGCCATTTTGAATGAGCGGGTAAATATAAGTGTAGACGCATACAGAAATACCACTGATAAAATGATCGTATATACAGCTGCGCCTGCAGTGAGTGGTATGAATTATATAATTACCAATTCGGGTGGCATGCGTACCACTGGATGGGAAGTATCTGTGCAGGCAAGGGCTATCGATCATAAGACCTTTAAATGGGATGTAGGGTTCAATATGGCGCAATACAGATCGAAGATCACAAAATTACCGGCAGGCGCTTTTGTTACTGATTTTGCCGGCGGCGCCATTATCACAGAAGAAGGCAGCGCACCCAATTTGTTTTATGGTTATAAGACGGCCGGTGTGTACAGCTCCGATGCAGAGGCCGCCGCTGCAGGCTTATATGCTAAAAATGCAAACGGAGATCTTACTGCATTTCGCGGCGGCGATGTACGTTTTTTAAACACCAGTGGTAACGGCAATGTGATCGATGCAAATGACAGGCAGGTGATTGGTAACCCCAATCCTGATTTTTACGGCGCTGTAAATAGCCGGGTTGTATATGGTAACTGGTCACTCGATGTGTTATGCACATTTAGCCAGGGAAATGATATATACAATTACACCCGCCAGCAATTGGAATCGTTAAGCGGTTACGGCAACCAGACGGAAGCGGTACTTAACCGGTGGAGAACAAACGGCCAGGTAACAAACATACCTAAGGCAACCTGGGGCGATCCAATGGGCAATAGCCGTTTTTCGGACAGGTGGATAGAAGATGGATCTTATATAAGACTAAAAACAGTATCGCTTGCCTATAATATACCCATTAAACCAGGTGTTGTGAGGTACATACAGGTGTATGGTACAGGAAATAATCTGTGCACGTTTACGAAATATCTTGGCTACGATCCCGAATTCAGCGCGGTGAACGGAGTATTCGGTCAGGGAATGGATATAATGGCCGAGCCTCAATTTAAAAGCATGCAGGCCGGAGTGCGTTTTGGTTTATAATCTATTTGTTTCAATCAACAGAATAATGTTATGCAAGTAAAGGTTTCAATATTATACAGTACAGTATGTGGTGTATTGCTGCTGGCCGCATTATCGTCGTGCAAAAAAATACTGGATGCAGAGCCAAAGGATGTACTGGACGAAAAGAACATGTACAGGAACGTGTTTGATGCAGACGCTGCTGTAATAGGGGTATATGGAAAATTAATGGGGCTTGCAGAGCAGTATGTGGTGTTGAATGAACTAAGGGGCGACCTGGCCACTGTTACCACCAATGCAGATGCCAACCTGCAACAGATAGATGCGCACCAGGTGCAGGAAGGCAATCCCTATGCAAGTCCAAAGTCGTTTTACGAGGTAATACTCAATTGCAACGATGTATTGCATAACCTTGATATAATGCTGCGCGATAAAAAGCTGAAGGTAGAAGAGTATAATATGCGGTATTCGGATATAGCAACGCTCAGATGCTGGCTCTACCTGCAGCTGGGTATTCATTTTGGGAAAGTACCCTATGTTACCGATGAATTTTCGGATATAGCAGCGCTTGAAACAATAAGCAGCATGCCTCGCCTCGAGTTTAACGACCTGCTTGATGTGTTGATAAAACAGATGGAGGCGTTACCCTATATGCAGCCTTACGCGTCTTCGGCCAGTTTGGTTACTACAGTAGATGGTTATGTGACCAATAAGTTTTTTATCAATAAACAAATAATGGCCGGGCAGCTGTATTTGTGGAAAGGCGATTATCGCAAAGCCGCTGTAGCGTTTAAAACCGTAATGGAAATGGGTGGTACCGGCGATCTGAATACCAACCGGGTGACCTATGGTTCCAAAGCTGATAACAACGACCTGGCAGTAGGGTATGTGCGGTACAGGGAATGGGATGAGAGTCAGCTGGTAGATAACAACAGCCAGGGATGGCGCTCCATATTTGCACGAAGCGAAGATAAATTGTTCGGTTATGAATGGATCTGGTACCTGCCCTTTAATGAGAATTTTAAACCTGTTGATCCTTTCATTAAACTGTTTTCGAACAGGGGCGGAAGCTACATGTTGCAACCATCACAGGTTGCTATTGATAAATGGAATAGCCAGAAGCAGAAAAATGATTTTTCATATGATGCAAGGGGAAAGAAATTTAGCTGGCGTATGCTGAACGATCAGCCGGTGATCATGAAATACCTGTACAATTACCTGGATGAAAAAAGCTTTTTGCCTACCAACCTGTTTTCAAAGAAAGGCAAATGGTTTTTATACCGGGCCGCTTCATTGCACCTCGATTTTGCAGAGGCTGCTAACCGCGACGGGCATAGATCGCTGGCGCATGCTTTGTTGAACCAGGGACTTACTACTATCCCTAACAAAATAACAAATGAAGGGAACCCTTATAACTTTGATGCCCGCAAAAGCGATAACCCGAAAATTACCGGCGACTGGTGCAATAACGCGGGCATCCGCGGAAGAGCCAACTTATATTCGCCCGATCTTACGGGCGATAGCACCCTGTTCATAGAAGATCAGGTGGTCAATGAAGCAGGCCTTGAACTCGCTTATGAAGGCCGGCGCTGGCCCGATCTGCTGCGCATTGCACTGAGAAGAAATGACCCTGCTTTCCTGGCAGATAAAATATACAATAAACTCAAAGACCAGGGTAATCCAGCAGCGGTTCAAGTAAGGAAGGACCTAATGAATATGGAGAACTGGTACCTGCCGTTTAAGTGGTGAGTATAACGACAGAAATAAAAAGACAGGCAACAAAAAAAGGAGCAATCAACCGGCAGGGAAGGAAAAATTTTTAAAACAGAGGCGGAAGCAGGAGGGCAGCCGGCGATGGATTGTGGCAATACCTTAAAAGATACGGATGGTGACGGTATGCCAGACGCCTGGGAAAAAGCAAAAGGACTCAATGAGTCGAAAGACGATGCCGGTGAACATTGGTTAAGCAAACAATACACCAACCTGGAAGTATACATCAACGGCCTGTGTGATTAATATATACAATGCCACACACTTGGATATGGACAATAGTATCTAAAATAAAAAACGGGGCTGCGCGAGCAGCCCCGTTTTTTTACCAATAACCTATAATTAATTTTGAGTAAACAGTTTCAATTTCCCTGCAAAAGAGAAAGTGGTAGAAACGGGTTTTCCCTGATTAGGTACGTACCAGTAACTTACTGCGTTAGTATATGCACTGGTTCCGGACGCAGAAAATTTCAGGGAGGTAGCGCCGGTAGTCACATCAAGGCTTTCGATAGTTACATTCATTGTGAGACCAGTAGTGGTGCCTGAATATCTTGCATTGTCGTAATAAGAATCGGCATCACTCCAATATTGACCACCTGATATATTAGTAACCGCCTTTGTAGTTGGATTATAGGTAAATCCTACCCATGCACCTTCGTTCCAGTTCAGATCACCGAAACGCTCAATATAAATTTCATAAGTACCATCAGTATTTTTAACCAGTTTTTGTGTGTAATAATCTGTAGACTTGAATTTGTAAACACCTGAAATAGTTCTGGTAACTCCATTGTCATCCTCGAAAGTGGTTGTAGCTGCAATTGGCTCATTAGAACCTAATGAACTAACGACTCCATTTAACTGCTCCTGTAATACGGAGTTATGGTTTTTTAAGGTGTCGTTTTGCTTTTCTAAATCGTTTACCTGACTTTGTAAATCCTTGATGTCGTCTTTTAGTTTTTTACAAGATACAAATGGAGATCCTGCAATCAGCACACCGAAAATGATTACTAACTTTTTCATTGGAAATTTGATTTTTGTTGTTTTTGGGTTTATTATGAATTAAAATGTATGTATTTCAGTACCCTTTTTTAAAAAAAGGGCTTTCACAGATCATCACGCTATTGCATGCTGCTGCGGCACCCATTAAATAGGTGACAACGTTTGGTGATATTCTGTAAGAAATTTAAAAGAGAAGATAAAGTGCCTGGAATTCGGTGACTTTGTGTAAGCGTTGTTTTTCTGTGTAAGTATTGTTTTTCATGGATTTATGGAATAACTATTTATAGTTTAGGGAGTTGCACCCCATTACATAGCAAAGGTAAAATAAATGTGTTATTGATGCAAGCAAATTCCAAAAAAT
>DASUVL010000004.1:0-5765 GCA_036379015.1 Niastella sp. | reverse complement strand
TGCGTGGAGCGTGCGGCTGTTCTCTCCGCCAGCTGGCGGAGCCAGGGGTATGTGTAGCCATCGGTCGGGAGTCAGAAAATCCATTCACCTTCAAAAAAATGGCCTCCCGACCTCAGACTAAACACTCCAGCTATCGTAAATATTTTAATTGAAAACTCTGGTTCCTTTTTCAGGTTGTTTTGCAACTTGTATGTAGAACATATTCTTCGTTTACTGTACAACGGTAATTGCAATGGTAGCTATTAAACGAGCGATTTTAACTTTTAGTTTATGAGCCGTTTATTTTTTTGCAATCATTTGTATAATTATAGAAATGAAAATTTTTACTGCTTGTTAAACAATAATACCTATAACGCAAACGTGCCACACCTTGAAGATGTGGCACGTCATTAAATGCATGAATAAAGTATATCTTATAATCTTTCTTGTGTTAAGTCTCCTTTTTTTGAAATGCTTAATAAGCCAAGATATGTCAGCAATCCATTTATGATAAGCAATTCAATACCGATCTGGTATCCATTGAACAATTTCACCGAGTACTGACTCATAAAATAACATATAAACGGTGATGCGAGGCAAATGATAGTAATAAGATATGTTTGCGGCAATGTTCTTTTGCTCAGGATACCGAATGCAAAAAGCCCCAACAGCGGACCGTATGTATACCCGGCAAGCGTGAGTATTTTATCAATAATACTACGGTCTGCAATCTGGTAGAATATCATAATGCAAATAAGGAAAATAACTGAAAATGACAGGTGAACCGTTAACCGGATCTTTTTTTGCTGCCTTTCTGTAAGGTCATCCCGGCGTTTCAATCCCAACATATCAATACAAAAAGAAGAGGTCAACGCCGTAAGCGCGCCATCCGCACTGGGGAATAAGGCACTGATAAGGGCAATGATAAATATAATTGATATAGCCTGTGGCATGTATTGTAATGCCATGGTTGGGAAAAGTGCATCGCCCATTATATTCTTATTGTCAGCTAGAAATTGCATTTTAGTACTTCCATTGGCGGCAACCTGGGCATACTCAGCGCCATGGTTCAACGCATACAGGTACAACAAACCACCCAGTAATAAGAACAAAAAGTTCACCCCGGCGCTCACCAGGTTAAAGGTGATCATATTCTTTTGTGAATCTTTCAGGTTCTTCACACTGATGTTCTTTTGCATCATTTCCTGGTCGAGCCCGAACATGGAGATGGTGATAAACATCCCGCCGATGATCTGCTTAAGAAAAAAACCGCCGCTTTTCGGATCCGTATTAAAGATGGTGGTATATCCCTTGTCAGTCAGTGTTCGCATGGCTTCGCCAACTGATAAATTCATACTGTTCAATATATATACGACCGTTGCCACCAGACCTGCCAGCATCAGGGTGGTTTGCAGGGTATCAGTATAAACAATGGTCTTTACACCGCCTTCGAACGTATACAATAAGATCATTAATAAAATAATAAGCGCGGTAACAATGAATGGCACGCCAAAGCTTTTTAAAATAAATTCCTGCAATACAAATATTACCAGGTACAGGCGGGCAGTAGCGCCAACGGTACGTGATATAATAAAGAACAACGCTCCCGTTTTATACGCGATGGTTCCAAACCGTTTCTGCAGGTAGTTATAAATAGAAGTAAGGTTCAGCCGGTAATACAGCGGTAACAATACAAAAGCAACGACCAGATAGCCAAAAAAATAACCGATCACCACCTGGAAATACGCAAATCCTTTATAAGCACTTCCTGCAAAATCACCTACCGTGCCGGGCACCGATACAAAAGTTACACCGCTCAGCGAAGTACCCACCATACCAAATGCCACCAGCATCCAGTTAGAGTTGCGGTTACCTATAAAAAAAGAATCGTTATTTGAATTACGGGAAGTAACCCATGCAACAACCAGCAACAAAACAAAATAACCGATAACAAAAGAGAACAAGAGGGATGCAGACATAAATAACGAAGATTAAACGGTTCAATAAAGTCGGATAAGTTCACTACGCTAAAGGCCTGGAAACAAGATAGGTTATAACGCTTTTTACTTTTTCATCTATTTTTTTAACAGGTATATCGTTCTCTGCATCAAAGCGTTTCCCCGAACAAGCTTAAAGTTTGAAGGTAACAAAATTGTGTTTTACTATTGCTGATAATCCATTTATCTTAGCCGCTGACAGGCATTTTTTTCAACAATGAATGCCTGTAATAAAAACAGCGAGCATGAAGATTGAATCGGTAGTAGTTTTTTGCGGATCAAAGACCGGACAGAACCCCTTATTTATGAAACATGCAGCAGAACTCGGCAAACTGATCGCTTTGCTGAACCTGCGCATGGTATATGGCGGTGGCAAAGCAGGTTTAATGGGCGCTATCGCCAATGCCGTACTGGCCAATGGCGGTAAGGTTATGGGCGTAATTCCTAAAATACTCACTGAATGGGAGCATCAGCACGAAGGTTTGACTGAATTGTTTGTTGTGCCTGATATGCATACGCGAAAAAAGATGATGTATGAAATGTGCGATGCAGCCATCGTAATGGCCGGCGGTTTTGGCACCCTGGATGAACTCTTTGAAATGCTCACCTGGAACCAACTCAAAATACACGACAAAAAAATATACGTGTTAAACACCGATGGATTTTACAATCACATGCGGTTGCATTTGCAGCATTTGAACAAAGAAGGCTTTCTGTACGAATCGCTGGAAGAAAGGATTATCTTCTGCGAAACGCCGATTGAAATATTCAACAAAATTGGGTAAAAACAAATGTGATAATTTGATAATTAGCCAATTTTATAAAGCCTCAAGTTCAGGCAGCCCTTATAAATGCGAAGTTCACGCGGAAGCGTTACAAAAGGCTGTATTTCATTATCACATTATCGAATTAGAAACCGATATTATACCCGAAATTAAAAAAGGCGCGATTGCCGTATGGACTGCGTTCATTTTGTAACAGATCGTATTGAGCCATAACGATAAAATATCCTCTGCCTGCAGGAATAGCAGCGCCTACGCCTCCCAACAAAGAAGGAACGACCTTGCTATCGAGCTTGATATCAGGTCTATCATCAAGAAACTTGTATTTACCCCAGGTGTAATTCGCCTCCGGTTGCAATTGTACAAAGGCATATTCAATAGGATAAAACCGGCCGAAGATATTCAGGCCCGTTACCCCAAATTGTTCTTTATAACCTAACCATTCATACTTGTAGCTTGAATAAATAAAGTTGACACCAGCGCCTGCTGCCAAAAAGCGATTAAAACGATACCCAACCTGCGGAGATACATTTACCAGCGTTGACACACTACCGAAACCCAAACCAAAGTTACCGCCAAAAAACAGTTTGCTTTTATCAAAACCCTGCTTTACCGGTACTTCTTCTTCCCGATCCTGGGCTACTGTCACGGCACTAAACAGGGCGAACAAACAGGCGGTCAATAAAAATTTCTTCATAGCGATTCATTTAATGTGAAAATTAGTCCCGCTTTTAGCGGGATAAAATTAGCAAATGTGTCCCTTTGCCGCCTATTTATAATCTTCCGCTTTCCCAAATTCGTATACAAAAGCCGCAAGATGCATTTTCACATTTTCGAATTTGCACATTTTCTAATTATCTTATCTGCCTTCGCAAAATACACCTCGCCGGCATTAATTGGTGTTAATATGTTACTAATAGTCCCGGCTGCTGGCACCCAAACGCTCAATTCTATTGAACTATTAATCAGCAAGATACGATTAGCGTTGCAACAACAGCCCATGTGGATAAATAGTGCTAATAATCAAACTGTTACATAATCATCACTTAGCGAACCTATTACAGCTAATCAATTATGCACATGCATTTTGTACGTACTGGTGGGTATTTGATTTGTTGGGTTTTGTTATTACTTTTATTGTGCCTATCCATTGAAAACCGTAAGGATTAACCTGTTCTGTAGCTTATCAACACCACAAATCCTTGGAAATTCCCCCCAAACTTGGTTAACACGTTTAGAAGTTAATCTAACAATCCTGTAAAGCCGTTTTGTACCATTTGGTAATGCGATTCCTGACCGCCATATGTCATGTATGGGAATGTATTCCAATACCTGTGCGAACCGTACGTATCCGTATGTCTATTGAAAACTAAAATTTGTTTTCAGCAATTTAACGTACGATAATGAAGAGATGTATACTGGCTATTGACGACAGCAAAGCGATTCGGTTTTTATTACATACGGTACTTGGGAAAGAATACCAGGTTATTACCGCCCCTGATGCCTGTTCGGCCATGTTCTGGTTAGCAAAAAAGAATTTGCCACACCTGATCATCGTTGACCCTCAGCTGCCCGATGTGCAGGACTGGGAATTGATTGCCGAATTTTCATCGAGCGCGATTTACCGGGACATTCCCCTGATCGTATTGTCATCGTTTGAAAAGGATACTACTGCAGCAAAATGCCTGAAATATGGTATTGCAGATTATTATACGAAGCCATTTAATCCGCTTGAATTAAACGAAACAGTTCAAAAAGTAATGAGCAGGTTGGCACCGGTTTCGAAAGTGAAAGCCGGTTAATAACCGGGATTGATCAATTAAATATTCGTGTATGGATCTTACAATTCTACCCACTAAGAAAATTATTAACACATACAAACGCTATAGTTTGCCTGTACCCGAAACAGAACCAACTGATATTACAAAGTTGCAGTTCTTCTATATCGGTACGCAAGCCCGTAATATCGAAAAGCTCAAAGAGTACTTCGAGTTCGGTTATACAACCATTGCTGCCGAGAATGCCATTTTCACCCTTAAGCGTTTATTGAAGAATGCCTCTACAGTTACCATTCCTAACATGATCATCGCAGAGGGTACGCTGGGGACAGAACAATTGGTTGAACTGCACCAATTTATTTACGCCCATAAAATAATGGCTGAAATTCCTTTTATTGTTGAAGGAACCGGGTTATCAAAGGAAGAATTAGTTCGTTTTAAAGGATATACGTTCATAGACGAGCTGTTGTTGCTGAATGAGTTTACCGCCCCTGCCCTGTTGCGCAAGGTGAACTTCCTTAAGCAGATGAAACAAAAATGGGTACAACAGCCGGCTTCCTGCAAGGTTGAAACGTCGTTCCGCGCTTATCCTGACGCCCGTGACTTGTTAAAAAGAGGACTTGATCTGTTGATCTCATCTGTGCTGCTGGCTGTATTGGGACCTCTTATACTATTGATTGCCCTTGCGGTGAAACTCGACACGGGCGGTCCTGTTTTATTTGCCACCTTACGTACCGGTCGCGGTTATCGCATCTTTAATTTGTATAAGTTCAACACCATCATTCAGGATGCCGATAAAAAGAAGGATGGCGCTTCCATCAGTAGAATAGGTGCTTTTTTACGTAAAACCATTCTCGATGAACTGCCTGTATTGTTAAACGTGTGGTTGGGCGATCTGTCGCTGGTAGGTCAACGGGCATTGCCATTGTACGAAGCAGCCCAGTTTACAACCAATACAGGAGCCAACCATTTCCTGTCCGTTGCAGGTATCACTGGCTGGCAAATACAGAAGAATGAGCAGGCGGCCATTCCGGTTAATGCGCCTTTGGTGCCGGAGGCTGACAAGTCGGACCTGCTGTACGATATCTGGCTCATGGCCAATAAGCCACCGGCCATTATTACCAAGACGAATGCCTGATTTACAGTTATATTAAAAAAAAGATCTCCCAAATGGGAGATCTTTTTTTATGACCGCTTCGGATTTTCATTATTTACTTTTCGACACCCGT
>DASUVL010000003.1:0-5409 GCA_036379015.1 Niastella sp. | reverse complement strand
GTTTTGAGGTTTTGAATTTGCGGAATCCATTGACGATTCACGATTGACGGGTTTTCAGCTAAAACCAGTAACTTAAGGCATTAAATTATTTTAATCCGATTGCCTCCATACACGCAGAACGCTCAACGCAGAATGCTGAATACAATTCCCATGTGTTAGGCGTTAGGCTTACAGCGTTAAGCATTGACAGGCATTACCCACACCAGATTAAACTGTCATTAAAATAATTCACTACATGTTACTTCCCTGGCAAACCGGTAAAGTTATTCGCATTATTGATGAAACCAGTAATACAAGACGGTATTGGATAGAGGTGCCAGAACTGAAATCATTCGATTTTGAACCTGGTCAGTTTGTTTCGCTTGACCTGCCCATTCATGAAAAACCCGCTAAGCGGTTGCGCAGTTACTCTATTGCCTCCTGGCCCGATGGCTCCAATGTTTTTGAATTAGTGATCGTATTGCTCGAAGGTGGCGCCGGCACTACCTGGCTTTTTAATGAAGTGAAAGTAGGCGATGAATTGACGTTTCGGGGCCCACAGGGTAAGTTCACACTGCCTGATCCTATTGACCACGACCTGTTCTTTATATGTACCGGTACCGGCATAGCTCCTTTCAGATCAATGGCCCATCATATTTTAAATCATAATATCAGCCACCAGAACATTTACCTGATCTTCGGCTGCAGAAAACTGAGCGATAATCTGTACGGTAAAGAACTGCAGGAACTGTCGGAAAAAGTAACCAGCTTTCAATATATACCCACCTATTCAAGGGAAGTTGCTGAAAATTATGATCATTTGATTCGTACCGGTTATGTGCATGCTATTTACGAAGAAATATGCCGGTCAAACAACCCTGGCGCAGCCACAACTGATCCAGCTTCGGTAAAACCCGCCTCTTTTTATTTATGTGGCTGGAAAAACATGATCGATGAGGCTAAACAGCGCATACAGGCGCTGGGGTACGACCGTAAAGCCATACACCAGGAATTATATGGATAGGAATAAAAAAAGACCATGTAAAACGCATACGCATGTGCATATTATTTGACATATGTCAAATAATTGACCGCTACCATCGAACTGAGCCTGGTGATCGTAACAGATATCAACCCGGATACTTAGTTGGATTTTGGAAGAAATAGTGCAGGGCAAAGGACAAGAAGAAGTTTTAACGACCGCAGGATCTTTATTTATTACTGATCGATTTATCCTGCAGCTTGTCTGATTTCTTTTCTTCTTTCGCGTTAATAGGGATTACAGGGATGTTAGATGAGCCTTTTAATTTTTCTTCCAGCGTCAGTCTATCTTTCTGTAAATCAAGAATTTCTGCATGACTGGCCATCATTTCTCTTTCCAGTTCGCTTACTCTTCCTTTTAGCTT
The DNA here is from genome assembly GCA_036379015.1 of Niastella sp. Taxonomy (GTDB): domain Bacteria; phylum Bacteroidota; class Bacteroidia; order Chitinophagales; family Chitinophagaceae; genus Niastella. The sequence goes on along the minus strand of DASUVL010000003.1, from coordinate 4,024 downwards.
TTTTATCAGCGTACCACGCATTAAAAAGCCTGTAGCAAAAGCAATCGTAATAATGCCAATCAGCATTGAAACGTCTAATGACAATTTAATTAAGAGCATAAGCTAGCCTCCATGTTGATTCACCTCGGTTTTAAGGTGTTACAAAAATACTAGGATAAACATAAATTAAAAGAGTAGTTTTCCGATACTAACATATCATTTAATTCAATATCTACACCGCTTTTAACCAATATATTTTTCAACTAATTCTCTGATCTGTGTAGCAGGAATACGATCCTGCTGCATGGAATCACGGTGCCGAATGGTTACAGTTCCGTCTTCTTTGGTTTGTTTATCGATTGTTATACAGAATGGTGTACCTATTGCGTCCATACGACGATAACGCTTTCCTATAGTATCTTTTTCTTCATAAAAACAGCGGAAATGCGATTTACAGTTGTCCATGATCTCCCGGGCAATTTCCGGTAATCCATCCTTCTTTACTAATGGTAATACCGCCAGCTTTATGGGCGCCAGTTTTGGTGGGATCTTCATAACAACCCGGCTATCCTGTTTTTCGGCGGTGCTTAGGTCTTCTTCCGTATAAGCTTCGCTCAATACCATCATGATCGTTCTATCGAGCCCCACCGAAGTTTCCACTACATAAGGAATATAGTTCTGATTGATCTCAGCATCGAAGTACTGCATTTTCTTTTTACTATACTCCTGGTGTTTACTCAAATCATAATCGGTACGGGAATGGATACCTTCCAGTTCTTTAAATCCGATCGGGAATTCATATTCTATATCGCAGGCCGCATCGGCATAAAAGGCCAGTTTGGCGTGGTCGTGAAAACGGAATTTTTCTTTAGGGATACCCAGGCTCAGGTGCCATTTCATGCGTTCTTCTTTCCAGTGTTCGTACCACTCTTTTTGTGTACCAGGGCGAATAAAGAACTGCATTTCCATCTGCTCAAACTCTCGCATGCGGAAGATGAACTGCCGGGCAACAATTTCATTACGAAACGCTTTACCGGTTTGGGCAATACCAAATGGTATTTTCATGCGTCCTGTTTTTTGTACGTTCAGGAAGTTCACAAAAATACCCTGGGCGGTTTCGGGCCGCAGGTAAATTTCGCTGGCTTCTTCCGCTACGCTACCCAACTGGGTGCTGAACATTAGGTTAAACTGACGCACGTCCGTCCAGTTACCGGTTTTGCTTACTGTACATTTAATTTTATTATCTTCTATCAGCTTTTTCAAACCTTCATAATCATTGGCTACCAACAACTTATCCATTTCTGCCAATAGGTTGTCGGCATCCGCTTTTTTACCTTCTTTTTCAAGCTCATCGGCCTTCGCCTCAATCAGGTGATCGACACGGTAGCGCTTATTACTGTCTTTATTATCGATCATGGGGTCGCTGAAATTATCAACGTGCCCGCTGGCTTTCCAGGTTGTAGGATGCATAAAAATGGCAGCATCGATACCTACAATATTTTCTTGCAGCTGGGTCATGCTCTTCCACCAGTAATCACGGATATTTTTCTTAAGCTCACTACCCCATTGGCCATAGTCATACACGGCGCTTAGCCCATCATAAATTTCACTGGACTGAAAAATAAATCCATATTCTTTGCAATGCGAAATAATTGCCTGGAACCTGTTGTTATCTGTTGCCATAAGGCTGCAAATATAGGCGATCTATTAACTCGGAAAGCAAGTTGGCCCGTGTTCTCTTTAACCTGTTTGGTAGATTTATGAGGCCCCTCTGTTTGCCGGTTATTTGCTGATCTGTTTACGCGATTTACTAATATTAAAAACAACTTCTTTAGAAATGTGATCCCTGTCAAACCGGCAAATACAGCCAGTAATACATAAAAATTAGTTTTATGAGATTTTTTTATCTCCGCATTTCGGTAGGCATGATCAACTAAAAAATGGCCATGGAGGCCCAGATTAACCAGATTGATTTCTCCGGTACTGTATTGAGCATTGAAAAAATCGAGGTCTTTATTAAATATTTGAATTGATACGGTATCCCATACCTGAATATTGCGTATTAGCGACCTATCCCTGACATACATGTAATAATCGTTGAAAAACCGACATTCAATATTGTGGCCCCTTAATTTTAACACATAGTATCTGCGGGGATTTTTTCCACCTGTACTTTCACGCCTTACCGGTTCGGTAATAATACATTGATGAATTGAGGTGATCGTCTTTTCGTTTATAATACCTGTATTAAAAAAGTATTGCCAGGCAAAAATGCAAAGAAAAATAATGCACATGAAGAACAGCGAAGCCATCGTTTTGTCGAACTTATCAAAGACGGGGACACTGGCGCTGGACGGTTGCTTTTGTATGGCGGGTTTGCTGAACTTTCCCCAAACGATCATTACAGTGAGAATTATTGCGCCCAAAATCCCTATGCCGAAAATAAAGGCAATTACATATGATAAGGTGCCTGACCTGCCCATTTCTTTTCCTATGAAATAATAGAATAAAAACGCAAGCAGGCAAAACCCTATGCCGAAAAGCGCCTTCAATAAATTACTACGAACCGTTGAATTATATTCCCCTTTGTAATTTGACCGCATGGCAGTAAAAGCCTGTATTGCCTGCTCCCGGGTAAGAGCATAATCTTTTTTTAAGATGCCGATAATTTCCTCATTTGACTTAATATCAGCCACCAGCATCAGGGCATATTGTGATGCCAGCTCCATTCTTTGGTCAAGGGGTAAATCTTTGTAATTCATGCAAACTTTATACTATCTGTTAGTATAATGCACTGCTGATTTATTACTAAATAAACCAGTTATCCTTGCAACTTTTCATTATCCTTATGCCTGTTAGCATCACGAATATTCTTTTTCTCGAAATTCTTTATCAGGGCTTCTGTAAGGTCAACCCCGGTTTGATTGGCCAGACAGATGAGTACCCATAACACATCGGCCATTTCATCGCCAAGGTCTCTATGCTTATCACTTTCCTTGAACGACTGATCGCCGTACTTACGGGCCATAATACGCGCCAGCTCTCCCACCTCTTCAGTGAGAATAGCCATATTAGTTAGTTCGCTGAAATAACGAACACCCACTGTTTTTATCCAGTGATCAACCTGTTGTTGTGCTTCTTTGATCTCCATATGGTCAATGGTGAATGGTGAATGGTCAATGGCTCGCGAATATCGAGACATTCCCAATACCCAATTACATAATAATATTTTTACTTCTTACTTCCTGCGTCTTACCCTATTTCACTCGCCTATTTTCGAATTTGTTAATTTATCACATTAGTCTTATTCCTTATTTTTTGTATCAATTATGATCGTTACCGGTCCATCATTGAGCAGCGACACTTTCATATCGGCGCCGAATTCGCCGGTGGATATGGGTTTACCCAGGTCGGTCTGCAATTGCTGAACGAACTGTTCATATAACGGAATGGCAACAGGTGGTTTAGATGCCTTGATATACGATGGCCGGTTTCCCTTTTTGGTAGAGGCATGCAACGTGAACTGGCTTACCACCAATATATCGCCACCCTGATCTTTGACCGATTCATTCATAACGCCAGCTGCATCGTTAAAGATGCGCAGGTTAACGATCTTACTACTCAACCAGATAATGTCTTCTGTAGTATCGGAATCTTCAATTCCTACCAAAATAAGCAAACCCTTTGAAATACCAGACCGTATACTATTATTGATCACAACATTCGCCTGTGTTACCCGTTGTATTACCGCCCGCATAGTACCTATAAATTAATTTTACCTTTGTAGAATGAAGATAGATGTTTCAAAAGAATTGCAATTTAAAACTGCCCGTGCCGGCGGAAAGGGTGGGCAAAACGTAAATAAAGTGGAGACAATGGTGGAAGGATATTTTCACATATCTAATTCATTGATTTTAAACGATGAACAAAAAGAGATTGTAGAAAAGAAATTGGCTTCAAAAATAAATTCGGAAGGGTTTTTGCAAGTAAGAAGCCAGGTTTACCGTAGCCAGTTGCAGAATAAGGAAGAAGTGGTAAAAAAAAT
>DASUVL010000002.1:0-11747 GCA_036379015.1 Niastella sp. | reverse complement strand
ATTTTTTTTCACTAACATTTGAGTTAGTGGTTTGCTGATATTCCCTAATGAGCCTGTGATGAGGATTTTCATTTTGCTGTATTTATTGTTGAAGCAAAAGTAAACAGCAGCAATAAGACGAACGTAGCCAAATCTATTTTTGTTGTAGCCGAAATTGAGGAACATCATCAAATTAACAAAAGCGCTCCTATGCACTGTTGATGACAGAACGCTTTTGTTCCTGTTTGATGCGTATTTATGAATTACTTTTTCTGCCCGTCATACACTTCTTTCACAACCAGCGAAGCAGCAATTAATTTGGGCCATCCGGCATAAAATGCCAATTGAGCCATGGCTTCACCCATTTCCTGTTTGGTTACGCCATGCTCAACAGCCCTGGCCATATATAAGCCGAGAAATTGAATATCGCCAGCTGCAATCATTGCACAGACCGTTGCCAGGCTTCTGCTTCTTGATGATAATCCTGAACGAAGCCAAACTTCGCCATACAATAATTCATTCGTGTATTTAGCAAAGCCTACTGATAACGGAGCGATGTTTTGTTGAATAAACGCTACTCTGTTTTCGTCGCCCGGTAAAGCCTCATTTTTATCAAGCATCAATGGGTCTGTTGAGGGTAGTTCTGCCTGTGATATTCCATAGTTTGCAAATACATCTTTTGCAACAGCGACCGCCGACATGGCATTAGGCACCCCTGAATAGAAAGCAAGATGCGTAATAATTTCTGAAATTTCACCTGGCGCAATACCATTGTTCAGCGCTTTAATAAAGTAATGGGGCATTGCATTAGTTGAAAGAAGTAAAGTTCTTTATACTTTCACACCGGCTTGTTATACAGATTCCTGTTTTTCTTACCATTTTTTCTGATCAGGCAGGAAAAGCAAAAACCAGTAAATCATTTGTTCTACTTTTAATGCACAACAATCGCTATTCGTGGGAATGATAAATAAAATAGAAAGTGTGGCTCAGTTCAATAGAGGCCGCGGGCAGAAGACCCTGCATCCTTTGGCAAGTGTACTTGACCAATCAGTTTCCACCCCCATAAAGGAGGCGCGTTATATTTCGGGGTTGTACCTGGTTTTGTTAAAAGATGTTAAGTGCGGGGAACTAAAATATGGCCGTAATCATTACGATTATGAAGAGGGAACACTTGTTTTTATTGCACCCGGGCAGGTATTTGGCTTCGAGGATACGGGAAAGATGATCCATCCTACTGGCTGGGCATTGGCATTTCACCCTGACTTAATTCGCGGAACTCATCTTGGCAGGCACATTAACGAGTATAGCTTTTTTTCTTATGATGCAAACGAAGCACTTCATATTTCAGAAGTAGAAAGGGGAATTCTATTGGATTGCTTTAATAAAATCCGGTATGAATTAGCACATGCCATCGATAAACACAGCAGGACCCTGATTGTAAGCAATATTGAATTGTTTTTGAATTATTGCATTCGTTTTTATGACCGGCAATTTGTTACCAGAGAAGATATTCATAAAGACATATTGGTCAGATTCGAAAGCTTATTGAATGATTATTTCCAATCTGATAAGCCACAAACTTTAGGATTACCTTCAGTTGCGTATTGTGCGGAACAAGTGAATTTATCGCCAAAGTATTTTGGTGATCTGGTAAAGAAAGAAACAGGAAAATCTGCGCAGGAGTATATACATCTGAAATTAATTGGCGTAGCCAAAGAAAAAGTCTTTGATCCAGGCAAATCTGTAAGCGAGGTCGCTTATGAGCTTGGCTTTAAATATCCCTCCCATTTTACCCGTCTGTTTAAACAACATACAGGCCATTCGCCAAATGAATACCGAAATTCATTAATTAAATGAAAAGCGCGGTATTTACAATAGCTTTGCGCAAAAAAGAAGATGGCATTTTCCGCTTTGGGTTTATCTGCACAGTTATTAAAGGCAATAGGTGAGCAGTCATTTACACAGCCTACGCCTGTGCAGCAGCAGGTTATTCCTGCTACCTTACAGGGAAAAGATATACTCGGCATATCTAAAACCGGTTCTGGCAAAACTGCCGGTTATGTATTGCCTATACTGGAATTGTGCCAGCGCCGGGTAGAAAAGAAAGACAGGCACGTGCGAGTACTCGTAATGGTGCCCACCCGTGAGCTGGCTATACAGGTAAATGATGTTTGTAAAACCTTCTGCGCTCACCTGCCGAATAACATAAAAACAATGGCGGTATATGGTGGTGTTTCCATCAATCCGCAAATGATGGCCTTGCATGGCATCGAAATATTAATAGCTACACCCGGCCGGTTGCTTGATCTGATAGACCATAAAGCCGTGCACTTGTCACAAGTAGATATACTGGTGCTGGATGAAGCCGATAAAATGCTGAACCTGGGCTTTAAAGAGGAGATGGATAAGGTGTTTCAGCTGCTACCGGCCAAACGCCAGAACCTGTTGTTCTCTGCCACTGCTAGTGATGATATTAAAGATATGCAGCGTCACCTGCTGCACCAGCCGGTAACGATTGAAGTGGTAGAAGAAGAGCAGAGCATTGAACTGATTGAACAACTTGCCTATCATGTAGCCGAAGCACGTAAGGGGCCGTTTTTACGCTACCTGATCAAGAATGAAGATATGCGGCAGGTGCTGGTGTTTACCTCTGCCGTAAGAACAGCAGATAACCTTACCGGCAAACTTATCAAAAATGGTATACAGGCAGCTTCTCTGCACGGGCACTTGAGCCAGACTGCCCGTCTTGAAAAGCTGCAACGTTTTAAAGCAGGCAAGCTGCGGGTACTGGTAGCATCTGATCTCGCTTCGCGGGGTATTGATATTCAGCAATTGCCCATAGTCATTAACTACGAGCTGCCACGTTCTCCCAAAGATTATATTCACCGCATCGGCCGTACCGGCAGGGCAGGAACGTCGGGCAAGGCTATTTCGCTGATATGTCCTGAAGACCAGCATCATTTTGGCATCATCCAGAAAAAGATGGGGAAAAAAGTAGAGATACTGGAAAGTGACGATATTAATCTGCAGGGCTTTTAATAATTAGTGCCAGCGCTTTTCATTACCCTTTTCGAACTTATTGTAGTATATACAAAGGCAGTCGGGCTCGGCCCACATTACTATTCAGCTTGCGCTAATTGTGCAAGAAAGCTTTAAAAGCCCCCGACGCTGGCGTCGGGGGGGCTTATTATTTAAAAATTTTAATTGATCCTAACAGCTTTTTCTTTCCCTCATCATATATACTTAGATAATATACACCGGATGCCACCTGTACATCGGTGATAGCAACATCTGCACGGTTCACGATCCGTTTGCTGTACAATACCTGCCCGTTAAGATTGGATATAACGATGCGGTATTTCTTTGCTGTACTTAAACCTTTAATGTTGACAGGAGCAGTAAACGGGTTGGGATAAACAGTGATTATATGACCGGGATTTTCTGCATCTACAATACCCGTGGGTTGCTCTTTGTGAATGGTAATGCTGTCAATGGCCGTTTGCGAAGTATAACAGGTTTCGCTGGTGCGCATTTTCACATATACTTTATTATCTCCTGTAATGAAGGAGGTAGCCTGAACGGTCACTGCATTTTGTGCATCCTCAGCCTGCAACAGGTTCGTAAAATTCTTATCCCATGCAAAAGTATAACGGGGATCTTTACCGCCACCGCTGGCATTGACGGCCGTGATGGTAACCGGGTTGGTGACAACCTGTAATGTACTTGCGCTTATATTCACATCAGGAGTTACCGCCGCCGATACGGTGAAGCTGGCGTTGGTTGACTGTGTACCGCTTGTATTGGTATAGGTAACTACCAGGTCTTTTGTACCAGCCGTTGAAAGGGGTATCGATACGGTACTGTCGGCAGAAACACTTAAGGCAGCGCCGCTTACAGTTACCGTAACGGTGGTGGGCACCGCAGGCAGGTTGGTTAGCTTAACTTTCACGGTGCCCTGGTTGCTGCAGTAGGAAGCTAACAAACCGCTGAGTACAGGTTTTGGCGGTGCAGCAATTGGATCGGCCTGGATACTTGTTTCGTGTGTTTGGGTTTTAACCGGAAGGTTGAAATCAAAATAGATGGAAGCCGAATTTTTTATAATATCGTTCAACCGGACGTTTTTCGTTTTAAGCCGGTAAGAGATGAACCCATGACTGGCAGGTTCGTTGATGGCGCTGTGCGGCAACAGGATGTTATCAAAACGCCATGTGCATTTATTGCCATCCGCTATCTGCAATGAATAAGCATGACTGGCGCCGATCATTTCGATCGAACTCCAATCGAGTTTTTCATCCAGCGTGTCTCTTACTATAATACTGAAAGCAGTATCGGTACCCAGGTTTTGAAAGCGGATGAGATAGCTGAGGTAACCATTCGAAGCTTCGCTGAGGGTAACATGTCCGCCATGATTTTCGTTTTTGTCGTTCGGGTCGTAAGAACCGGTGGCAACACGAATCACCGAATCCTGGTTGTCGGCGAGATGTTGGTCCTGTGCAACGGGTTCAATAAATGCTTTGAACCGGAGCGTATCCGTGATATTTACCGAAGGAGGCGCCCCAACGGCCAACGACAGGTCAATGGCCACTTCCTGGAAAGGATTCAGGCTGGTGAAATTCCAAAACAACGAGTCGCCGCTTACGCGGTCGGGCATTGGTGTAGCGCTGCTCATTGTAGTGCGGTTATCTTTCAGCATGTATACGTAACCCATTGCCACAGTATCGGTACCGCTGTTTTTGTAATATATCCTGAAAGCAGTGTTGAAACCGGGCCTTACCGGTGACAATGACGCCAGGTTCACGGTCAGATCGCGGATCCCGGGAATTGGGCGTACCGCAAAATCTGCCGAATCGGTATTGAACCAGGTGTTGAACACCGATTGCTTTGGCGCCGTATGTACTGCAAAATAGGGATTGGCAACAGTAACAATAGTGGTATAGGTACCGGTATCTACTTCGTTTTTAAATGCACCGTTATATGGAATACTTACCCGGTTGTAATTCGTTTTCTCGCTTTTGACGGTTACCTTGTCATAACCCGGTTCGTTGGCATCCCTTATACCATTGGCATTTAAATCGAGAAACACATTTCCCTTAAGGATGTTGGACAGTCCCAGTTTAACAAACCATAAACCCTGTCCTCCGCCACTTGCCGAGGCCGCATCGCCGTCGGAGGAACCACTGGAGGCTACCAGCAATCGTTTTCCATCCATGAAAAACAATTCGCCAGGTATATCACCGCCCGAACCGCCAAGGCATTTCTGCCACTCCAGGGCGCCGTTGTTGCCTACATGCACTATCCAGATATCAGAATAAAAAAGTATGGTGGTAGATGTATCTCCTACCAGGGTATCGCTTTTATAGTGATTCCCACGTACGTCACCATCGTTGTTCGACTGGGTCTGGGCAAGTAATGTATATCCATTGCCGTCTGCATAGATCCTGGCCGGTAGATCAGTGCCCGATCCACCTAAACTTTTTTGCCAAACCAGGTTACCCGCGGAAGACAGGCTAACTACCCACGCATCACGTATGCCATGAAAGCCAGACACATCGCCATCGGAAGAGTTGGTTTCGCCCGTAATTATCAGTTGTCCGGATTGATCGATCAATAATTGCGAAGGATTCTCATAACCCGAGCCGCCAAGGGCTTTCTGCCATAGCAATTGCCCGGCGTTGGATAATTTCACTAACCAACTATCGTAGCCGCCATGAAAGCCAGACACATCCCCATCATCTGAGTTGGTGACAGCCCTTATCACCAGGCTACTGTCAAAAGTGCTGTAATCCAAACCGTATAAACTCTCTCTTTTCGAGCCGCCAAGGCTCTTTTGCCAAAGCAGGTCCCCGGTTTCATTGAATGATACAATCCATAAATCTACGTCGCCATGTGCACCAGTAATATCTCCACTATTCGATGCCGTTTGGGCCAGTACCGCATACTTGCCGGTTCCCATGCGTATCAATCCCCCAACCTGTTCTGATGCGGCACCACCATATGATTTTGTCCATAACAGGTTGCCATTGCCATCCAACTCAACCAATGCAAGGTCGTCGGCTCCTTTATTCGTTGTAAAGTCACCGTTCGCTGATTGACTACGGCCAGCCAGCAATATATTTCCGTTGGGTTTAATAAGAGCGCCGGCTGAAAAATCTGAGCTGGTTCCACCAATACACCTCGTCCACGCTACCCCGCCATTGGTACTGAATTTCATGGCAAACATATCCCAACTTCCATGGTTGGTGGCAAAATCTTCATCGGTAGACCGGGCATTTCCGATCAGGATAAAACTATTATCAGGCAAACTAAGCCCCTGCACAAAAACATCGTTATCTATATAAGGGGCGCTGCCTCCAACGGTCTTTTGCCATAGCAGTGTGCCGTCTGCCGACAGCTTCACTACCCATATATCATCGTATCCAAGCTTACCGGTTACATCGCCATTGGTCGACGTGGTTCTGCCAATAATTATAAATCCTCCATCAGCCATTTCGTAAGCGGCGGTAAACCAATCCTGCTCACTGCCTCCCAATGCGCGGCTCCATAAGGTAACGCCATCTTTATTCACTTTGGTTACCCATGTGTCCAATGCACCGTGGCTGCCAGGGAATGCTGGCCCCGTGCCAACGGTTGAACTTACCAACACATTACCATCGGCAGTATGAATCGCTCCACCTACGCTTCCGTACGGAAACCATCCGCTAACCGTTTTTTGCCATTCGATACCCGGGCTTTGCCCATATCCGGCGATAAAAATGAAGTGTAGTGCAAGCAAAATAAGAGCGGGTAAAGTTTTTCGCATAACAGTGGTATTTGTAGGTACAATATCCCGAAGATAAAAATACTCAAAAAGCGCGTGCTTCATAGTGCCAATTAATAAGCGCGCAGTTTTGGCAATAACCGTGTGATTTTTACCGATGGCCGTGTAAATGAGAGATAAAAAAATCCCCGGCACATGCCTGGGGCTTCAACAGGGTCGATTAACGAACGGCATTACCTATTTCATCACATCACTGTCCTTTCATGACTTATTGAGAATTATTAGATGTTTAAGTCTATGAATTTCTATCAATCCTTAGAAATACGAGCTCGACAATTGTCCAGCCACACGACTTTCGAATGGTTAATTTAATTTTAAAGCCAGGGGCGATTTTCCTAAATTGTTGATAATTCTTTTGATCATTAACCTATTCGTATGACCCATTTACAGTGTCTCCTTATTGCCAGGATCTATACTGCTATTCCCTTCCTTATAATATTTTGTATGCCCTCACAGGCTCAGCAACCGAACATCATTTATATTATGACTGATGACATGGGTTATGCTGACCTAAGTAGCTATGGGCGAAAAGAATATGCTACTCCCAATATAGATAAACTGGCTTCGCAGGGAATAAAATTTATCAATGCATATGCTGCTGCACCAATATGCACTCCTACCCGTACCGCCTTTATGACCGGGCGCTACCCTGCCAGAACGCCTGTAGGATTGATGGAACCATTGATACCTGGCAATAAGAATAGCACTATAGGTTTAACAGCTAACTATCCTTCCATAGCCACCCTTTTGCGACAAGCTGGTTATGAAACCGCTCTGGTAGGGAAATGGCATTTGGGTTTTACCCCCTTGTGCAGCCCAACCCAAAATGGCTTCGACTATTTTTTTGGAATTCATAGTGGTGCAGCTGATTATATCTCACATAAAGGCGACAACCGCACACATGACCTATACGAAAATAACGAATCAGTATATCCGAAAGGATATTTGACCGACTTGATAGCAGATAAAGCGATTGCTTTTCTGAAACAGCCTCATAAAAAACCTTTTTTTCTGAGTATACAGTTTACCGCACCACATTGGCCCTGGCAGGGGCCTACAGCCCAGCCGCTACCCGACTCGGTAAATTATAGAAGTGGCGGTTCCCCTATTGTATTTGCTGAAATGATGAAAAGCCTTGATAATGCTGTAGGTAATATTATGAATGTATTAGATGAAACGTCATTCCAGAATACGATTGTAATTTTTACCAATGACAATGGTGGCGAAAGATATTCTGATAATGGAGGGCTTGCTTATTCAAAATCTTATTTATGGGAAGGAGGTATCAAAGTTCCGGCTTTTGTACGCTGGATAGGAAAAATTAAACCAGGCAGCATCACCAGTCAGGTGGCTGTAACCATGGACTGGACAGCCACTATCCTGTCGGCTGCCGGTGCTAAACCCCATAGCAGTTTTCCATTGGATGGCATTGATCTCATGCCTATCCTAAAAACACAAAAAAATATTGAACGCACCTTGTATTGGCGAAGCTCTCAATACCGCAAGCAAAAAGCCATTCGTTCTGGAGACTGGAAATACATACAGGATGAAAAAGGTGAATTTCTTTTCCATATCGCCACCGATACGTATGAGAAAAACAACCTTAAAGACGCTCATCAGGACATCTTCAATAAATTAAAAGAACAGTTGGAAAATTGGGAGAAGACAGTGCTAAAGCCAATTCCTTCGTAGGGCTGATCTTCCACGTTTTTTTGGCTACACTATTTACCGTAATGGCTACATCTAAACCAACTGGATGTGAGAATTTTGCCCATAAGAAAAAAGCAATTATGGAAAATGGAATTACAGGCAAAGTGATCGCTATTACAGGAGCCAGCAGCGGTATTGGCGAGGCCATCGCCCGCTTATTGGCAAAACAAGGCGCTAAAGTGGTATTGGGCGCCCGTAGACAGGAGCTATTGGAACTCCTAACGCAGCGTATCAACAACGAGGGAGGAGCAGCAACATACGCCACTGTAGATGTAAGAAAGCAGGAAGACCTTGTACAGCTGGTACAACACGCCATTGATCGTTATGGTAAGCTGGATGCCATTATAAACAATGCAGGGATTGCACAGCTATCCCGCATAGATGAACTGGATGTGGCGGGCTGGGAAGATATGATCGATGTTAATTTAAAAGGCGTTCTATTTGGATTTGCTGCGGCCATACCGGTTTTTAAAGCGCAGGGATATGGCCATATCATCAATATCATTTCAACATCCGGTATAAAAATAGTTCCACTGCAAGGTGTGTATGCAGCTACCAAGAATGCCGTCCGTACCATCGCAGAAGCTTTTCGACAGGAGTCTGATGGCAGCATACGAATTACCGGGATCTCGCCCGGCGTTGTTAAGACAGACCTGACCAGCGGCATTACAAATACAGTCATGAAAGAAGCAATAGCGCAAAACATGGAACGGCTCGCCATTTCACCCGATGCTATTGCCCATGCTGTCAGTTACGCATTGCAACAGCCGGCAGATGTGGAAGTAGGTGATATCGTGATCCGCCCATCTATACAAAATTAGTAGTTACCTTTAATGCGGTATACTTAGCAATTCATTATGGCCAATTTAGATAAACAGTTGTTGGTGTTTAAAAGCATTTCCGATCTGATGCGGACAATGGAACTACCCAAACCGGTACACCCATTGGTGGCATTGATCAATTATAACGACGTGAAAATCCCACTTGCGCATGCGGGCAATAGCTTCTCCCTTGACTTCTACAAGATCTCATTCAAGACAAATTTCAAAGGCCAGGTAAAATATGGACAGGGATATTATGACTTTGATGAGGGCGGACTGGCATTCCTGGCACCGCACCAAATAGTGACCATGTCCGGAGAGCAGGAAGGATATGAAGGCTATTCATTCTTTTTTCATCCGGATCTGATAAAGGGCTACCAACTTGGAAAACAGATCTCCCAATTCGGCTTTTTCTCTTATGGGGTTTCAGAAGCGTTGTGCCTTTCAGATAAGGAGAAAACAATCATTTCAACACTCTTCGAGGCCATTGAAAGCGAGCTTAACACTAACACAGATCAATACAGTCAGGACGTATTGGTATCGCAGTTAGAGCTGCTGCTTAACTACAGCAACAGGTTTTATAACAGACAGTTTATCACCCGGCGAACGGTGTATAATGATTTGATCACGAAGATGAATACCTATTTGACAAACAGACTGGAGAATGGGGACGCACAGCATACCGGCATTCCAACCGTTCATGAATTGTCGCAGTACCTGGGCGTTACCCCAAGGTATTTGACAGATCTGCTGAAATCACTGACAGGCTTAAGTGCCCAACAGCATATACATGAACAATTGATAGAAAAAGCAAAGATCAAATTATCTCATTCAAAACTGACGGTAGCGGAAATTGCGTATCACCTGGGCTTTGAACACCCGCAATCCTTTAGCAAATTTTTTAAGCAGAAAACACAGATGTCGCCGGGTCAGTTCAGGGGGCTTTTGATTAATTAAGTTCTATGTTCGGTATGCACATGCCCCGAGGCCCCTACTCACCATAAAAGTGTATTAATGATAAGAAATTGTGCAAACACAATAAATGAAGTGAATTAACTTGCACACAGTTGAAACGGCAATCCGCCTTCGCTAATTAACCGGAAACAGCTTACCACCCGTTCCCGGCCTAAAACCGTATTTATGAAAAATGCTACCTTATCCGGCAGCCCAATGAAAAGAAATGGTTTTATGAATTTTGCTGTTGCTAAAAGAACTACGATTGTAGAAGTGATTTCGGCTCTGTTTATATTGTTGTTTGTGTATACGGCAATTAATAAATTTCTTGTTCTTAAAGATTTAAAATACGTATTAAAAGACTTTCCCCTTATTGGCAGTTTTCCGCAAGTTTTAACCTGGGGGCTACCTATCAGTGAATCAATTATTGCATTGCTATTATTTATACCCCGCACTAAATTATTAGGTCTTTATGGTTCACTGGCGATGATGACAGCATTTACCTTTTATCTTGGTTATATGCTTGTTTTTACACCTAAATTACCTTGTACTTGTGGCGGCATGCTACAGAAATTAAGTTGGCCGCAGCATTTGATATTCAATATATTTTTTGTTTTCCTGGCCATTGTTGCCATTCGGCTTTATAAAAAGCAACAGGTTACAAGAGAAATTACAGAAACCCCTCTCGTCATATTTACATAACTAAGATTCACTGTTTTTTACTGAAAATTCGTAAAAATTTTACTTGTTGGTTCCAACACTACAACTGGAGTTGCGCAGCTCAGGTTGTAAGCGGAAACCACCGCCGATATGGTGGTAAATCAGGGAAAGCCGAAAACCTGTTTAAGAGAGTAGGCAATCATTAAACTTAAAAATCTCATTTTATGAAAAAGTATTTATTAAGCGTATGCGCCATTGCTTTGGCAGTTGGTTTCACTGCTTTCACAGTTAAAAAAGATGTTACACTTTATCGGTATGATGGTTTGCAGTCAGAAAATGAAAGAAAAATTGCAACAAATTATACAAGAATGACTTCTGACATATTTTGCCTTGGTTCTAGCAATGAGTGCGCTGTTGTGATGTCATTTGACAATGGAGATCATCCTGATTTTACAAACGTTACCTTCCAACCTGGTACTGGATTTCCTATAGGAGGAGGTGCATTTTTATTTAATTTAAAAAAGAACTAATATTTGGCGCTCCTTCAACTCATAAAACAGATTATGATGTAGTTGAAAGAGAAAGCAATTAAGAGTAAAAAGAAGGTGTAGGGTGTCTCAAAGTAATTTTGGGGCACCTTTTTCATTTTTAGTTTTCGATTTGTTGGGTGTGGAATAAACTTACTGCAATTCTATACAGTTAAAAAGTTTTTTCCCATAATAGTAACTTTTTACCCCGTAATAACTACTTTTTCTTTGGCAATAGTTACATATTCCTGTATCCTTGCACCATTACTTCTTAACTGC
>DASUVL010000001.1:0-12149 GCA_036379015.1 Niastella sp. | reverse complement strand
GGAAGCTCCCCGGCGTTGTTGAATGATTTAACGGGGAAGAAGAAAAAGGAAGCTGCCGTTTAAATATGATTGAAGCTTAGTTCTGAGTTATTGAGTTAGTTCGTAAGTTAACTAACGAACAATTAGCCTATTTGCGCATTTTAGTAACCTGGTTCACCGTGATGGCCTTCCCTTTATTCCCCCAGCTGTTGCGCACAAAATTCAGCACATCGGTCACCTGCTGATCGGAGAGTTGTTTTTGCGCAGGCATGTCGAGATTATATTTTTTACCATTCACGAATATTTCTCCATCTATTCCATTCATTACAATATTAATGGCGCGTTTGGTATCCTGGGCCAGAAAATCAGACTGTGCCAGAGGCGGGTATACACCGGGCAATCCCTGCCCGTTTTCCTGATGACAGTTTTTGCAAGTGGCATTAAATACTTCCTGTCCGCGCTTAATACTCTGCAACAGAGAATTGCTTTGGGAAAAAACCAGCCAGCAAGTACCTGTGAGTAATACAACAACGATCAGTGCTTTCTTAACCATAGGGAAAATTGAGTGCAGCCATAAAACAACAATAGTACCTGATAAGTATTTCAAACCGGTTATTTTATCCACACTATTGGTACTTTTCCTAAATTCAAACCTATCTAGCTGAAAATATCTTCCATTGAAAAACAACATATACTAAAAAACAATCCATATCAAAACGATAACCAATCTTGAGCTAGCCCTGGGCATCCATATCATTAACGCTGATCCGAACAAATCTGCGGCCTAAATTAATATCTCCTTACGCCAGCTTATACACCACAACCGGCTTTTGCCAGCCTTTCAGGGCAACATAACCGAAACAGGTTACGGATGACGCATCGGTATCAATGGCCTGTATAACTTCTTCCGAAACCAATAATTGGGAAGCAAATTGCTTATTCAACTGTTCTATCCTTGATGCGAGTATCACTACACTGCCGGTAATGGAATATTGCCGGCGTTGGGCAGTACCAATATTACCCGTCACCACTTCCCCGGTATGAATGCCAATTCCAATCCTGGTAGCCGGCAGTTTGCCATTTTCAACAGCTGTGTTCAATTCCTGCAACAGAAGCACAGCTGCATCAACAGCATGTTGCGATGGGTTTTTCAATGCTACAGGCGCACCGAAAGTTACCATACAACCATCGCCCAGGAACTGATTGATGATCCCGTTATTCCTGGTCACTGTATCGATCACTATTTTAAAAAAGGCATTCTGATATTGTACGATCTCTTCCGGATTCCTTCCTGCAGCAAACTGGGTGAAGTTCCGGATATCGATAAACATAATAGCTACCTGCATCCGTTTACTTTCCATTTTCCCATCATTCTCCAGCATCTTCTCTGCAACTTCCATGGATATCTGCTGTCCGAAAAGATCTTCTACCAAATGCCTCTTTTCTGCTTCTTGCAACAAATTATTTATACCCGTTCTGATCTGCCGCGCTACCAGTCCGGCCGCAATTCCTGCAAATAACAGGATCGCGGCTTTTACACCGTCTGAAGCATAAAAATGTTTATATAGAAAATAACTGAAAGCAACGTACGATGCTGCAGCAAGCGCCCCGCAAAAGAACGATAACCAGAAATTCAATCGCAGGGTGCTCAGAATGATAAACACAAAGTATATATACACTACCGGCGAGTTCAGCACATTGAACTGTGGGTATTGCCTGGCAATAATAAAGATCATGCAGGAAGGCAGGCACACTTCAATGACCGCATTCACATACCGCGCGGCCAATGGAATTGCTTTATTGTTGCACCGCAAGTGTTTGCTAATGACCAAAAACGAGGCTACTTCAAACAACAGAATTGTTACAGGAAACAACCAGGCAATGCCGAATGTACCGGTAGGCGTATCAGGATCTGTTGTCTTTATTATGAACAGGTCAAGGAAGCGGTAACAGATGCCGGTTGAAAATAATATGATCAGTATTACTGTTCGCCGCCGCTCATGTTGCAGTAATGCTTCGTTTATACCTTCGCTGAATAGAACTTTCATGGTAATTTGTTTATCCTGATTGTATACATTTAGTGTATCCGGAATTCATTCAAATGGTCTTTCCTGCGTATTGGCAAGCAAAGCAGGATGACGCATGCTACAAATGGCAATGGGAATCCCAGAAAAAACCAAAACCAGAATTTGCGACCCATGGTCTTTGCCATCAATCCCGTTACAACCGGAAAGAAAAATGGCAGGGCGATTATTGGTAATGCAAATAAAAATTCCATATAATGAGTTTTAATAATTTTGAAAATGAGACCTGTCAGGTGTACGACGACTCACTAATTGTTTAAATTCGAATGGTACACCTTACAGGTCTGCCTCAATTTTATGCAGTAACAAGCGCAGGCACTGCAACAGCTGTTTTTCGACTGATCCTGCTTATTAAACGATCCACGATCAGGTATATAACAGGCACCACTACCAGCGTAAGCAGCATGGAGCTGGTTAAACCTCCGATCAATGCCCAGGCCATTCCATTTTTCCATTCGGCTCCTGCCCCACTCGCCAATGCCAGCGGCAACATCCCGATCACCATAGCAATGGTTGTCATCAGGATCGGACGCAACCTGGTGCGACCAGACTCCAGCAATGCTTCCACTGTTGTATATCCCTTTTCTTTTAACTGGTTGGCGCAATCCACTAATAATATCGCGTTCTTGGCTACTAGTCCGATCAACATAATAATACCAAGCAGGGAAAAGATATTGAGTGATTGCATGGCCAAAGCCAGCGCCAACAAAGCACCCACCATAGCAACCGGTATAGAGAACAATACCACAAAAGGATAGATATATGAATTATACAACGCTACCATGATGAGGTAAACAAATATGATCGATGCAACCAATGCATAACCCATGCTGCCAAAAGCCTCCGCCTGCTGCTTCATGTTGCCTTCATATTCTATAGAAATACCGGCAGGTAACGGGTCTTTTTCAATAGCGGCCTTTATTTCGGCTCCCACCGTGCCCTGCGGCCTGCCTGTTACTTCACTGGAAACCGTTACAGAACTGATCCTGTCTTTACGTTCCAGCTTTGCCGGACCGGTTGTTTTTTCAACAGCCGCAAACTGGTTAAGTCTGATGACCTGACCGGCCGTATTCACAAATGATAATTGTTGCAGATCATTGATCGACTCCCTGTCAAACGCATCGAGCTTTACCGTGATATCGTAATCGTACTGCCCTTCAGATAACTGTGCATCACTGTTACCATTGAATGCCAGTTTGATATTATTTCCCACCTGGTCCATCCGAAGCCCCAATGCCAGCATCTTGTCTTTGTCGATGCGGATACTTACTTCCGGTTTATCATTCTCTATAGAAATTTTAGCGTCTGCAGATCCCGGAACGGTTTTTATTTTTTGTAACACTGTATCGGCAAACGAAAGTAACTGATCCACATTGCTACCGCTTAGCACTACCTGTATCGGCGCCTCGCTGGTGCTTCCCATAATATCTACATTACTGATCCTGATCTTTGCCCCGGTAATTCGTTCCTGCAATTCCTTTTTAATGATCTGGGAGAACTTCTCTGTACTGACCGGCCTTTTACTTTTATCAACCAGTTTTACGCTTATCTCCGCAATATGCCTTTCGCCCTGCGCTGCAAACTGGTTATCGCTTTTGCCCATAGAAGAGAATACATTCACCACTTCGGGTTTCGACAGAATATACCGCTCTACTTCCTGGGTTTTTAAATTGGTTTGTTCAATGGTAGCCTCTTTGGGTAATTCCACTTTCACAACCGTTTCACCCCTGTCGCCCATGTTCACAAACTCATTCCCAATAAAGCCGCCGCCTACCAGTGAAAATGAACCTATCAATAATCCCAGGGTGATCATCAATACCCAACGCTTATGCGATAAACTCCATTTCAGCAATGAGCCGTAACTTTCAGTAAGGCGGTTAATATGTTTTTCAACCCACAGAATAATACGGCCGCCCATCTTTTTAGCATTGGGATGTGTTAACTTTCCAAACCTTGACACCAGCAATGGCGTTAGGGTAAAACAAACAAAAAGACTCATGAGCGTAGATACTACCACTACCAGGGAGAACTGGCGCAGGATATCAGCGATCATCCCATCAACGAGGGTAATGGGCAGGAATACAACCACATCAACCAATGTGATAGACATAGCGGTAAAACCGATCTCGTTCCTTCCTTCCAGCGCTGCTTTTCTTTTATCCTTACCCATTTCCATATGCCGCTGAATGTTTTCCAATACCACAATACTATCGTCTACCAGGATACCTACTACGAGCGACAAGGCCAGCAACGTCATGAGGTTAAACGTAAAGCCAAACAAGTAAATACCGATGAATGTAGAAACAAGAGAAGCAGGAATAGCGACCATTACAATGATGGCATTGCGCATGCTGTGTAAAAAGACAAGCATTACCAGGGCAACCAACAATACAGCCAGCATCAGGTCGTGGTTAACCGCCTCAGCCGCTTTCATAGTGAACTCCGATGAATCCTGTGCTATAGCAAATGTTAATCCATCTGCGGCATATTCTTTTTCCAACGATTGTATGGCTGCGTGCATCTGTCTGCTTACCTGTACCGCGTTGGCATCGGTTTGTTTGTATACCAACAATCCGATCGCCGTATTGGCGTTATAGCGGCTGACGGTTTCTGTTTCCTTAATGCCATCAATAACCACGGCTACATCATTCAAATGGATCGCCCTTCCATCCTTGTCGGTGATTATCACCACTTCAATATCTTCCCGGTTTTTGAATTTCCCGGCAAGCCGAATGGTTGTTTCACCCTGATTGTTCTTTACTGAACCAGCCGGAAAATCGAGATTGGATGTTTCAATAGCTTTCAATACCTGTTGCATATCCAGGCCATACCGTTCTACTTTTGTGCGGTCGATGTTCACCCGGATCTGTCTTTCTTCACCTCCCATAATGCCCACATTGGCAACACCTTCCAGTTTTGATAATAAGGGTACAATACGCTGCTTCACTACATCGTATAAAGCCCGGTTATCAGTTTTGGAAGCCACCGACATTTTCATGATCGGTGCTTCATCTACTGAAAACTTTGAGATCACCGGGTCTTTCGCATCTTCAGGCAATTGGGAGGCGATCGCATTCACCTTCCGCTGCGCATCTTGCATAGCCTGGTCAATATCTACATCCGATTTAAATTCCACGATCACATTCGACTGACCTTCCAGCGATCTTGACTTGATGTTATCGAGTTTCTCCAGGGAAGAAACCCCATCCTCTATTTCCTTCGTTATCGAATTTTCAACTTCCGATGGCGCAGCACCAGGATATTTTGTACTAATAGTTATGATCTGCTTCGACATTTTGGGTAGCAGTTCGTACCCGATTGAGAAATAGCTTACTATTCCTATAAGTCCCAGCACTGTAAAGATCACAACGACAAGTGTGGGCCTTTTTATTGATAGTTCGGTAAGTGACATGAGTTGTTAGTTTAAAAGTTGATAAGTTGACGGGGTTGACAAGTTGATAGGTTAAAAGCTTAATGCTCTGCGTTTACCAGCGCCCCGTTCTCCAGGTTCAGTTGCCCGGAGGTTACTACCTGTTCACCTGCCAGTAAACCATCCAGCACCTGCACTTTACCGGAAGTAACCAAACCCGTTTTAATTGTTCGTTGTTGTACTTTATTAGCATTTACCACAAAGACGGTAGCTTGCTTTGTGCCAGCCAGCAAGGCACTCACAGGAATGGATAGTCCCGTTTCTGTAACTCCTGATGAGAATGTAATATCTGCCAGGATGCCTGCTTTCAGTTTCTCTTTACCATTGTTGGCCAAAGCAATCTCCGTCAGGAATTTGCCGGAAGCATCGGCCTTATCGCTGATCATACTAATGTGTGCTGTCTGCGGTTGAGCCAACACCGCACTGGTAACCACTACTGGCTGTCCTGTTGTAACCTTGAACGCTTCCTGTTCAGACAAATACACATTTATTTTCAACGCTGAGTTATCGATCAGCTGCGCCAGCACGGTGCCAAACGATACATACGAACCTGTTTCAACCGTTACATTTTCTATTTTACCATTAAAGGGTGATAAGATCTGCATATGAGCGATCTGTTGCAGGATCTCTTTTTTCTGCGCATGCAAAGAAGCATATTGCAGCTTTACGCTTTCCAGCTGCATAGACGTAGCGCCGCCCATTTCAATCAAATGCGTATAGCGGTTGATGTCCAGTGAAGCCTTTGCCAGCGATGATTCAATGCTGTTTAGTTGCGCATAAAAAACACCTGCATCCAGTTGAGCGATCACCTGTCCCTTGCGAACAACATCTCCATTTTTTATATACAACCCAACCAGCTTTCCCTGTACTTCTGAAGCTATCTTTACTTCCCTGGCGGGTGACGTTGTTCCGTTAATAGTAAAAGCAGTATTGAATGAATCTGATATTACTTCCGATATTTTAACCGGTATCACGGCATTCTCTTTTACCGGTTGTGCCGCTTTATCGATCTTCGCTTTGTTACTTGCCAGCACCATGCCGATACTACCGGCAATTAATAGAGCGCCTGTTATTTGAATGATCTTCTTTTTCATATATTATAATGTTTTTAAAAATCCAGTTAATAATGTTCCATTTGCTTTATGTACATTCACCACGCTGGTTTGCACATTGATAAGCGCTTGCGTATGCAGGTCACGGGATTGACTTAATTCTCTTTCTGCATCGAGTAACTCAATCAAGGTGGTTACGCCTTCGGTATACAATGCTTTGCGCGAAGTGAATACTTTCTCAGCCAGGACCAGGTTCTGTTGCGTGATTTGTACCTGTTGCCGGTTGTTGTTCAATGTTTCACTGGCACTGATCCATTCTGTACTGGCCAGCTGTTGTTGCTGCTCGTGCCGGAATTCCAACTGCTGTAATTCCGACTCAGCTACATGCAGCCTGTTCTTTCTTCGATATCCGTCAAACAAGGGTATTCTTGTAGAAATGCCAACCGTAGAACTTTTATACCCGTAATCGCCGGATAATGCATCGCCCGGTTGGTTGAACTGCGACTGATAATTTAACCGGACAAACGCGCTGAGGGTCGGTGATTTTTCAGCTCTGATCGTTTTCAATTCCAGTTGTTTTGATTCTATCAGTTGCCGGTACAAATGAACATCTTCCCGGTTCCATAAGTGGGCGCCGCCGCCTTGTGCTAAACCATCAATTCGGGCCAGATCATTGGCAATGACAACAGGCGCATTGGCCGGTAACCCCAGCAGGTATTTAAAATAAGCGAGTTGTTGATTGTACTTTGTTTGCCATTGATCCCGTTGTGATTGTATATTAGCCGCATTGATCTGTAACGATTCAAAATCAATGCGCTTCAACACACCACTTTCAAATTGCGCTTTGGCGATCGCTTCAATCTCCCTGATGTTTGCATAGTCCTTGTTCGTAATGCTTATCTTTTCTGTGGTGGCCAGCAGGTCGTAATAAGCCGTTGTCACCTGAAACACCAGATCTTCCCGGTTAAGCAAATGTTTGGTTTGTGTGATGCCTGTGTTCAACTCAGCAGCCTTCACCTGTAACCGGGCCGGTTTGTTGATTAAATTTTGTGTAGCCTCCATTCCATTGCTTATGGAATAACGGGTTCCAAACTGAACGGGGATCAGGTCTTTATCAGGCTGCCCAACAATATTCCCTGGCAACATTTGGGAAGGAAGCGCCGGATTGTATTCAGCTCTGCTACTGAAATTCACCTGCGGTAAAAAATCTGCCCTGGCTATGCGGGTGCGATAACCGGCGATCTGGTTGTTTAAACTGTCGGCCTTTAACGTATAGTTGTTAGCCAGTGCCATGTCAATGGCGCTTTTGATAGTAATGGATGAGGTTTGTGATTTTGCCGGACTGTGCAGAACGCCTAATAACAATAGCACCGGCATACTCCTGAACCATCTCCGCCTTTTGCTCATAAAATTGGTTTTGATCTTTTTGAAAATTGATTGACGACACAAAATTGCCGTCTGCAAAAGGCGATACGGTTCTGTTCCATCGATCCGAACCGGCTATACCTGTTCGGATTGATCCATTCGTTCGTTCGAACCAATAAATAATTGAGAATCAGCGAGGAGATATTTTCTTGAACCGTTCATTCCAGCCGTTCCGATCTATAGATCCGAACGTTGAGCAGTAAAAAAACGGCGTCAGGCGACTGTTGACAGCTCGTTTTGCTTAACCCGGAACTCGGAAGGTGTTTGTCCGGTAAATTTTTTGAACACGGTATTGAAGGTAGTTTTGGAATTGAACCCGGCTTCAAAGCCGATGGAGAGAATGGTGTAATTCCGGCTTTTTTCATCCAGCAGGAGCCGCTTGGCATCTTCTACCCGGTAATTATTCACCACGTCATAAAAAGTTTTTCCCATCCCATCATTCAGGGCCTGTGATACCTGGTACGACGGAACCTGCAGTTTATTAGCCACCTGCTGTAAAGTCAATTCGGCTTCCTGGTATAGCTTGTCCTCTTCCATGAGGACTATAATTTTCCTGACCAACACATCCATGCGGTCATCATCTGGTGTGGATTTAGCAGGTTTAGCTTTTTTACCGTTGGTGGCATGGGTCTCTACTTCAACAGCCTGTTGAATAGTAGTTTCAGCTGTTTCTTTATTAATGCCGGGTTGAACCTGCCAGATGGTGTACTGTTTGATGCCCAAATAGGTGGCCATATAAATATAGGGCGCCCCTATTGCCATATTGATAAGCAGTAACATATAGATATGGTTGGGATAATTGAGTATCAGCGGAAAGGTCACAAAAAAAGCACCAACAAGTATCAGGAATCCGTTTACCAGGAATTTTGCCCAATGCAGATCGAAGCGGCTTGTTTCAGAAAACAGGTGACGTATAGAACGTTGATAAGAAATCAGTTCGCGGCGCGCCAGGAAATAATACACAACCTGTAAAACAGGTCGGCCCATGATCAGCACAATGGTAGTCGGGCTACGCAACGCGTCAATGGGTATCATTTCGGAATCAGGATAAAGCCTGCCGAACTTTAAAAGATTAAAGTAGGTAGGAATGAGCCAGATAAAGAATAACACAAAGTGCGGCCAGGCTTTTCGCCAGGTGATCGTTTCTTTAAAACTCCGGATATAGAGATATAAAAAAGGACCAGGCAACAGCGGAACAGACTGGACAAAAAAACTATTCTGCCATCCCACCAACTGAACGACCAAAGGCAAGGCCATTACGGCTGAAACACCAAGGATAAAAAAGGCCAGGAATATATTAACGGATCTGTCTCCTTTGGTATGAAAAAAAATGAGGGCAGCCAATAGTATTCCCTGCAGAATACCCAGGCCGAGGATCATTTTCAGAATATTTTCAGAAACAGTTAGAATATACATACCCAATGTTTAGCGGGTACAGGGGGTGAAACTTTAACCAAAGATAAAAAACCAGGTGGATGTTTTCAATAATCTGGATAACCCAATAAAAAGCCCCGATAAGACTATCGGGGCGAAATTGCCTAAAAGAGTGAACATTCGTTATTACACTAAAAAACAAAATTCAAGGCCCGGAAGAAGGATTATTCAATGACCATTTTCTTTACAAATACCACTTCCCCGGTTTCTTTATTGATCCCTTTAATAAAATAGGTACCTGACGTTGAAATAGTGACCGGTTTTATTACGCCACTTACAATCGTTTCTTCTTTACCTACCATTTTTCCATCTACATTATATATCCGTATAACTGTAGCATGAGATGCATTGGTAAGCAATACACTAAACCTGCCTTTTGACGGAACCGGCCATACTTTCACCTGTGGCAAGGCATCACTTCCGGTAACTGTTCTTATTTCTGAAATGGTTGATTTACCATCCAGGTCTTTTTGCACCAGGCGATAATACGTTACGCCGCTATAATCATTCAGATCCTGCGCATCATATGATAATTTTATTGAACTGCTTCCATTCCCGGCTTTGCTATCAACTTTTGCAATTGTTGTAAACGGATTACCAGGTGAGAATGTACGTTGGATCTCAAAATAGTCATTATTCGATTCCTCGGCTGTTTCCCAGGTCAGCGACACGGTTGCTGCATCTTTTCTTTTTGCTTTGAAGTTTACCAGTGAAATGGGTAGTGCCACATCAGTATGGGCCAGTATGTTGATGGTCCTTGTCATGGTGCTGCCTTCCGTATCTGTAACGGTAAATTCAAAAGAAGCCAGTCCCATGGCAGCCGGTGCGAAGACCACTGTTCCGGGATTTCCGGCGTCGGGCGTTACGGTTCCATTGACTATATTATTGATTGTAAATACCGGCGTATTGGTATACCCACGGGCCAGTGTTTTAAGATCGATGGATAAATTACTGGTAGGTTGCATAATATAATGCGGTCCACCCATCCATTCCAGGTAATCATCGAGTTGGGTAAACCCATCCTGATTGGCATCGCTGTTGACATCTGAGAAATCATTGGCGGGTGAGTTGGGATTTAATCCTTTGATCGTTTCCCACCAATTTGGTAAACCATCATTATCAGTATCCCAAACAGAAGCCCGGTGTCCTTCCGGATAATTTTCCCAACCGCCTACATCATTTTGGTTATCTGGCAAGCCAGGATAGCCCGATACACTGCCCGAATAGGTATAGGTGCCGGTCGATGTTTCATTGATAATACGAATATCGTGATCATCAAATACCGGCTGTGTGCAACCTACGTTGCTAAGCACGCGCTTATAAGCATCCCTTGCCGTTTGTGTTGTTACATAAGAATCGAAGAACGGCGTATTAACAAAGGTTGTCCAATTTACAATAGCACCATTTGTTATCCGCATGCGTCGTCCGTTAGCCTGCGTGCTTTCGTCGAAATAACCGGGCATTACGTTGCCGTCAAAATAATATTGTTGCGTGCCCAGGCCAACGCCTTCGTGATCGGCCGTTAATGCATAAAAAATGCGGGATGCAGCGCCTGGCTTATAATAGTTATTTACAAAATTTACCTGGTGCGCCCCACCATCGGTTGTACGGCCACGCCAGTTGTACACCACGTTGTTCCGGATATCCAGCTTGCCTGAATAGTAACCGTTACCATCGAGACCGCCGCCCATGCTCCAGTTCCGGCCTTCACAATGTGCCAACAGGTTATGATGGAAACTGCCGATATAACCGCCAATTGTAGCTGCGTAGCCGTGCGCCGTGCCCGCCGGGTAATTCTGGTGGCCCGCCACATTCAACGCTTCTGAGATCAGGGTTCGTTGCAACGTAACATTTTTGGAATTTCTTGAACTGAACGCTTCGTCGATCGTCCAGCTGATAGAGCTGTTATCAATGATACTGAAATCACCTACCAGGCCCATACCATCCGTTGTTACCGTTCCGCCTACCCGCACCCGCAAATGCCGTATCACGATATCTTTACCACCGGCGCCAAAAGGAGAAGTCCTGATACAGATACCTTTACCAGGAGCTGTTTGTCCGGCAATGGTTATATAATTCTGACCAATTGTTAACCGTTCGGTCAGTGTAATAAGTCCTGACACATCAAACACAATCGTACGCGGACCAATGTTATTATTAATGGCTTCGCGTAAACTTCCCGCACCACTGTTGTTCAAATTGGTTACGTGAACTACTTTGCCGCCACGGCCGCCACGTGCAAAACGCCCATATCCTTCTGCATCTTTAAAGGCCAGTTGGCGGGGACGATAATACCAGATATTGCCATGGGTAATATTGCCATCAACATCTTCCTGGTCAACCCGCCAATAATAGGTGTTCATGCTGTATTGACCATTGATAGTATAGGCAGAAGTTGTAAGCCGTCCTTTATAAAGCGATGAAGCTGCTGTTGCATTAGCTACGGTGGCTGAGTCGGTACCAACATACACGTGACTGGCTACCGCATTGGACGCATTCGTCCAACTCATATTAAGGGAACCATTATCTGCATCAACATGTTCATCACTATTTTGTGGCATCGGGTTTTGAGCCTGGTAAAGCGGGTTACCCGTATTGATCTCTATACCGTTGATCAGAAAATTTTTAGTGACAGCACCGGTGGTAGTATCTGCTACATACAACACCACAACGTCCTGGTTAGGCACCGCATCAGCATACATATACGCCACAGGCACATTGGCCTTTACCAATTCCCTGACTGTT